>CAZTAY010000094.1:0-10995 GCA_964611655.1 uncultured Eubacteriales bacterium | reverse complement strand
TAAGAAAAGTACTAATTGTCTTTTAAGATATTCTATGGTATACTCACAAAACTTAGTTTTAAAATAAAACTATTTTAAAATAAAACAAAGTAATAGGAGTGTATTAACGATGTATGATTGTAATTTAAAAAAAAATGACATTGGAGATCAAACTTTTCAGATGATGCTACGTTCTATGTGTTGGGTAAATGTTCATTTTCTAAATAAAACAAAAAAGAATAAGCAAATATCTTTATCCAAGAAAAAATTTTTCATTTTGTACTTAATTTCTACAAATACTGCTAATACTATTAAAAGCTTTGAGATTGCATTTTCTGCTTCCAGTAGCAGCTTATCAATTTTGATTTCTAAAATGGTTGAGGAGGGATTATTGGAAAAATCATTCCCTGAAAAAGGAGATGACGGGAGAAAGGTATATTTTACAATTACTGACAAGGGTATTCAGGAAATGAGTTTCTTTTATTCAAACATTGTTAAAGACATTAACTCTTTTTTTGACTCATTGAATGAAGAACAACAAGAATACTACAGTAAAGCAATTTTTTATATGAATAAAGTGTTTCAACCAGAGAAGGAGGAGCTTTAATGTCTTACATAGGTAAGAAAAATGTTTTATTAGTAATTGCAATATTAGTTTTGGCATTAACATTAAGTGCATGCGGAGGTCAGCCACCCGTTCAGGAAGAACCTGAAAACACAGTACCCATTGAAGTTACTGTAATGAAAAAGTCTGAAATCACTAATAATTTGATTTACGCTGGTCAGGTAAAACCAAAGGAACAAATTTCGGTTATGCCAAAATCTTCCGGAAAAGTTGATAAAATATATTTTGATGTAGGGGACAGAGTAAACGTTGATGCAGTTTTGTTTACAATTGACGAAGAAGATGTAAGAAAGAATATTAACATATTACAAGCCCAGTATACTCAGGCATTACAAGGAGTTAATACCGCTGTTACATCATACCAAAGTGTAACAGGCAGCCAAACAGAAAGCAATCAATCCAAACTTGAAGGGGCATATAAAAATGCTGAAATTGCTTTACAAAATGCAGAAACAAGTTACGATTCTGTAAAAATTCAATTGGAAAACGCTGTTAACTCTCTTGATAAGATTACTACCACATATAACAATAGCAAGGTGTTATATGATGCAGGAGCTATGACAAAAAATGACTTTGACAATATAGAACTGCAATATAATCAAGCAGTAAATGCTGAAAAACAAGCAAGAACCACAGAAACCCAAACTTTAAACACGATAGAACAAGCAAAACTTAACTATGAAAAAGCAAAAGAAGATTACGAATTGTACGTTGGCAAAACAGTGAGCGAAACAACAAAAACTGCACAGTCCAGTGTTAATAGTGCTCAAGCCTCTGCTAATGTGACTAAGGTTCAACTAGATAACGCAAGGGCAACATTAAATGATCTAAACGTAAAATCTCCAATTGCAGGTGTAATTACTGCAAAAAATATTGAAGTAGGTGGCATTGCATCTGCTCAAAATCCGGCATTTACAATAGTTGATATGGACACTGTATATATTAATGTGAATATTTCCGAAGAATTAATAAATATAGTTAAACCCGGTCAGGAAGTAAGTGTTTTAATAAGTACAGTAAGCGACAAAGTGTTTAAAGGTATTATCTCTACCGTAAGCCCTGCTGCTGACAACGTAACAAATACTTACCCTGTTAAGATTGAGTTAAACAATTCTTCAGGTGTTTTAAAACCAGGTATGTTTGCAGAAGCAACTTTCAAGAAAGAAACAAGCACCAATACCTTTGTTGTTCCTAGGAATACAGTTTTTGTAGACGTTGACTCACAATTCGTTTATGTAGAAAAAGACGGCGTTGCTGTTAAAACATTGGTTGAAACAGGTATTGACACAGGTAAGGAAATAGAGATTACCAAAGGATTAAAAGTTGGTGATAGGCTAATTGTTACAGGTCATAAAAATGTCTCTAACGGTATAAAAGTAAAAGTAATTGACACTGTTGGAGGGGAGGCAAAAGAATGAACATTTCAACCTCCTCTGTTAAACGCCCTGTAACAACTTTAATGATCGTTTTGATAGTGGTCATTTTAGGTTTTGTTTCACTCACAAGACTGAAAATGGATTTATATCCAAGCATTGACATAAACTATGCAATTGTTTCAACTTCTTATACAGGCGCAGGGCCAGAAGAAATGGAATCGCTAATTACAAAACCTCTTGAACAAGCTCTTGGTACTGCTAATGGATTAAAATCAATCTCCAGCCAATCAGGAAACGGTTCAAGTATGATTATGCTTGAATTTAGTGACTCAACTGACATGAACTACGCAACCCTGCAATGTCGTGAAAAGGTTGATCAAGTTAAAGGAAGTCTTCCTGAAGACGCATCAACGCCAATGGTTATGAAGCTTAACCCAAGCATGATGCCAGTTGTTGTATATGCAGTTTCAAGTACTAAGGATATCGATCTTGTAGAATTAAACACTCTAATTGAAGACCAGATTCAGCCTCAAATAGAAAAGATTGACGGAGTTGCTTCTGTTAGTATTAGCGGTGGAAGTACAAAGGAAATTTCAGTAGAAGTTATGCCTGATAAGCTAAAAGGCTATGGTATAACGGTTTCTCAAATAAGCGGATTGCTCGCATCTGAAAACTTAAATATGCCTGTAGGAACAATTATGCAGGGTGATGCAGACCTAACCGTAAAAACAGTGGGCGAATTCAAAAGCGTTGAAGACATAAGGAATTTGCCCATAACAACTGCATCAGGTATTACTGTATATTTAAGAGATGTTGCAAACATTAATGAAAAGTTTGTTGAGCAGACGGAATACACATTCGTTAATGGTCAAAAGGCCATTGGCCTTGTAGCACAAAAACAATCAGACGCAAACACAGTTGATGTTGCCAACAGTATTAAAAAGGAAATGGATAAAGTCAGCAAAAATTATCCGGACTTGAGTTTTTCTGCTGTACTGGATCAATCGGAATTTATAGAAGCATCAATCTCTAATGTTGCATCATCGGCAATCACAGGTGCATTCTTTGCGATTCTTGTATTATTCTTATTCCTTAGAAACGTAAGAAGTACGCTTATAATAGGAACGGCGATACCAGTTTCAATCATATCCACATTATTCCTTATGGACATGGCAGGAATTGGTCTTAATGTTATCTCGCTTTCAGGCCTTGCCCTTGGTGTTGGTATGCTAGTGGATAACGCTATCGTAGTTCTGGAGAATATATTTACCCAAAGGGATAAGCTTAAGAAAAGCAGGGTAGAAGCTGCTATACTAGGTGCAAAACAAGTTGCAATGGCGGTATTTGCTTCCACTTTAACAACAATTGCAGTTTTCTTCCCAATGCTCTTTGTTGAAGGATTTATAGGGCAGATATTTAAACAGCTTGCATTAACAGTTTCATTTGCTCTTATTGCTTCTTTGTTGGTTGCTCTTACATGGGTTCCAATGGCATCATCCAAGATTCTTAAAATAAGCAAATTTGATCCTGAAAAGAGAAATATATTCCAGAAGATATTGGATAAATGGGGTGACTTGCTAATAAAGCTTGACCAGATTTATAAAAGGGTGCTTAAGTGGTCATTGTCTCATAAAAAGATAGTATCAGGTTTGACTTTGCTATTCTTTATAGGAACACTTGCACTTGTTCCCACAATTGGTATGGATATGTTAGGTTCATCTGATGAGGGAAGTTTAAGTATAGATGTCAGTATGCCAAAAGGAAGTCAGTCAGAAGAAACCCTTAAAACAGCGGAGAGAGTTTTATCAAGTATAGAGGGTATATCTGAAATAGACGAGATTTACCTTACTGTAGGCGGAAGCGGAATGCGTGCTATGATGATGGGCTCTAGTGCTGACACAGCCAGCATTACGGTTAACCTGGTGGATTTAAAAGAAAGAAAGCGTAGTACAAATGAAATAGTAGAAGAAGTAAGACAAATTATAAAGGATATTCCAGGTCCTACAATAAGCGTTTCTGCCAGCAGTTCAAGTGGCGGAATGTCTGGTGGAGGTTCTGACATAAGTCTTGAGGTTTATGGCGACGACTTAGAAATCCTTGAAACGGTCGCTAATGATTTTAAAGACATTATAGAATCGGTTCAAGGAACCAGAGAAGTTACAACATCATTGGATGAATCAACCCCTGAAGCTGTAGTTGTAATAAATCGTGATAAGGCTGCATTATACGGCATTTCAGCAGGTCAGGTTTCAACTGCCTTAAGTGCGGCAGTAAGAGGTAATGTTGCAACCAAGTATAAGGTTGATGGAACAGAAATTGACGTTAGAGTAAGACAGAATCCTGAAAACATTAATTATATAACAGATATAAGCAATATCAGTATTCAAAGCCCTAAAGGCGGAGCAGTGCCTCTAACTGCAATTGCAGATATAAGAACAGAAGACGCACCAACCACAGTAACTCGTCTTGACCAAAAAAGATATGTTACGGTTAGCTCTGGAATTTACGGCAGAGACTTAAAATCAGTTTCTGATGATATTGATACTAAGCTCAAAGACTATATAATGCCAAAAGGTTTTTCTTATAAATTCGCAGGAACTTATGAAGAAATGATGGAATCATTTGCAAGCCTTGGTTTGGCACTGATTCTAGCAATTGTTTTGGTATACATGATAATGGCTTCGCAGTTTGAATCCCTTAGATATCCTTTTATTATATTGCTTGCAGTTCCACTTTCCCTAACAGGAGGTATTCTGGGATTAATATTGATGCGAAATTCCTTAAGCGTTGTCGCCTTCATAGGCCTTATTATGCTGGCAGGTATTGTTGTTAATAACGGTATCGTTTTAATTGACTATATTAACCAGCTTAGAGAAGAGGGTATGGATATGTATAGTGCAATCTTAGAAGGCGGTCCTTCAAGACTAAGACCTATACTTATGACAACCTTAACAACAGTTCTGGCTCTGTTTCCAATGATGGTTAATACAGGTTCAAGCTCCGAAATGCAAAAACCTCTGGCAATTGTAGTTGTCTTTGGTCTAACCATTTCAACAATTGTAACTCTTATATTTGTTCCTGTAACATACTCAATTTTGGATGATTTAAAGAGTATAGTAAAGAGAAATTTGAAAAACATTAAAGGTTTGTTTAAAAGAAAAAAAGCTAAAGCATAAAACCTGTTTGCTTTTGTCAGAAACAATTTATTCTAAGCGGTTATAGCGTTGCTGTGACCGCTTTTTTTAATTTAAACTAAAACTATTTACTAATTAATTGATTTTATATAAATTGTAATATATACTGATTAAACAAGGCTTAAAATTGCTATATAGTCACAAAAACAGTAAGACGGCTTATTTTCAGCATAGCCCGTCATCGTCATTAAAGTTCTGTGACTATACTTAAAATATCTAACTAGGAGGTAATAATGGAGATACTTTCTAATTTCTATGTGGAATGTACCATAAAGACCTTAGCTGCCATTATTATGAGTGGCATAATTGGTATGGAACGGCAAATATTAAGACGTCCCGCTGGATTTAGAACGCATATTTTGGTGTGCTTAGGTGCAATGACGGTTGTGATTTTTTCGGAACAAATGTTCGTGAAATATTATGAGCAATACGGAATGGGATTTGACCCCACAAGAATGGGCGCTCAGGTTGTAAGTGGTGTGGGATTCCTTGGGGCAGGCGCGATTATTCATTATGGCAAAAATGTACGTGGACTGACAACAGCCGCCAGCCTTTGGACTGTTGCAGCAATCGGTCTGACAATTGGTGCAGGAATGTATGGTTTGGCTGCTATTATAACTGGTTCTATTTATATAACATTATTCCTGTTTAAGCGCTTTTCAAACAGGGTTGAAGATTCCTTTCACATTAAGGAAATGATCATCAGAATTAACAACGATCCTGTGGATATCGGAAAGCTCCAGATGGCAGTGGCCCATTCCGATGCCAAAATACTTGAATATGAATTCCTTGATTTGTCTGATCTGGAACCACATGAAGAATGTAAAACAATTGACATTAGGTTTAAGGTACAATTATCACCCCGAGAAAGCTATGACCACTTTATAGCTAGGTTAAAAGCAGTGGAAAATATTTTCTCAATTGAAAAAATGTAAAAAAACCTGTTTCAAATGGTCGCCCCATTGTGAAACAGGTTTTTTTCATAATCATATTATTTATGTACAAGCATACAATTGAAAGGAGGGGAGGGGTTTGCTTTGAACAAAGCTAAACAGCTTATAATATCCTTTCATAATCCAAACCCTGTTGAGGATTTACTGAAAGAGTTAATTAAGTTATCAGCCCAGCTTGCAGTCATAAATATTAATAACAAAATCATACATAGCAGTGAAGCTTCGCTGCAAAACAATGCACAGTAGTCTAGGGGTGTTCCCACTAAGCAAACGACAATCTTTTCGGTTATTTTTTGTCAATCTTTGTCTAGACTCCTAGCATAATTCGAATGACGAAAAAGCACTGGAAAATCTACCGTACATTAGTGGGAATAATCTCTAATGAGTGAATCCGCCGCTAGTATTACCGGTTTCAGTTTTTATATGCGAATCAAGGTAGGCAACTGCTGCTCTAATGTCATTTATAAGATCTGCAGCAAGCGGTATTGTAAAATCCGATCTGATTACAATTCGAGAGATAATTTTCTCATGAAGATTTTCAGGCAATGTATAGCTAGGAACTTGCCAACCGTTTTGTCTAAGTTTATCTGATAGATCAAATAATGTCCACTTATACTCGTTTTTTAAAGAGAAACAAATAATAGGCATTTCTTCGGCAGCATTTATAACATTAAAATGATCCAGTTGCTCAATTGCGGCAGCAACGCGCCTTGCAATATGCAAAGTATGTGAATGAATCTTAGTAAGTCCTTCTCTGCCATATCTTAAAAATACATAGTATTGACCAATAATTTGAGCTCCGCTACGTGAAAAGTTAAACGCCATTGTAGGTTCTCTCGCTCCAAGATAATCTACATAAAAGATCAAATCCTCTGATAAATACTCTTGTCTTCTCCATAAAATCCAACCTATACCGGGGTATACCAGACCGTATTTATGTCCGGAAGTATTTATAGAAATAACATTTTTAAGTGCGAAATCCCATTGAAATTTATTATCTACAAAAGGAACAAACAATCCTCCAGAAGCTGCATCAACATGAATACCGATTTTAATTTTAGCAGTCAGATTGTATGTTTCTACTAAATAATCCAATGTCTTAATGTCGTCATATTGACCTGTGTATGTAATACCTAAAATCCCCACAATTCCAATAGTATAATCATCTACATAGTCCATGACTGTGTTTGTATTAAGGTTATTTATTCCGTTTTCAATCGGTACTTTTCTTAGCTCAACATCAAAATAAGTACAGAACTTTTCCCAGCAAACCTGATAAGCGCTTGAAATAATCAGGTTTGGCTTCTTTTTCAGATCTAATCTAAGTTTCTTTGCCTGCTCACGCCAATGAAATTTCATGGCAAGTCCACCAAGCATACATGCTTCAGAAGAACCAACTGTCGAGGTTCCGATTGTTTTTGAATCACCATGCCATAAATCAGCAATAATACTTACACAACGGTTTTCGAGTTCCGTCATTTTAGTGTATTCTGATTTATCAATTGCATTGATAGACAAAAACTTTGTCATTAATTCTTCACATTCTTTGTCCATGAAAGTTGTACAAAATGTGGCAAGGTTTTGCCTGGCGTTGCCTTCGTCAAGCATTTCATCCAAGATTAACCTGGATGCAACTTCGGAAGGAACAGGATCATCGTTTAACTGGGATGTAGGCATTAATAGATTGTCGTCATAAAGTTCAAGAAGTTCGTCCATAGGTTTGTTTTGATGTAGCATACACAGCCTCCTAAGTGGTAATTTAACGTGAGTTCGACATAGGTCGAACACGCCTTAGTTAAAAGATATAAAAAAACAATCTGGGGCCTTAAAAGCTATCAAAAAGTCTACATACTTTAGTATCCCATATTTATGTAAATATAACAATCATAATTATAAATCATTATCAAGGATACGCATTAATAGGAAAATTGACTTACAAAATCTAAAATGATATACTGAAAAAGTATAATGTTTAGTCGGAGAAAGTACTATATGACCATTATTATCATTATAGCAATATTGCATGGTTTTAGGTTCTATACTATAAAAGTGGAGGAATAGTATGGCGGAAATTAGTATTATAGTTCCCGCGTATAACGAAGAAGACTATATTGTCAGATGCATTGAAAGTATTTCCTGTCAATGCTTTAATAACATAGAAATAATTATTGTCGATGATGGCAGCACAGACTCTACCCCAAGGCTTTGTGATGAACTTGTCTTGTCTGATACACGAATAACAGTTCTACATACAAAAAATAATGGATTATCCGAAGCACGTAACATAGGAACTAATACTGCAACAGGCAGATATTTAACATATGTTGACTCGGATGACTATCTTTTGCCAAATGCTTTGCAAACCATGTATTCAAGAGCAATTGAACAGGATCTGGACATTCTATTTTGTAGTGCTTATTACATGAAGTCCAACGGCTCACATTATCATTTTGAAATGATTCCAAAAGATAGGGAAAAAGAGATTTTCACAGGATATCAGTTCCTACACGATTTTTACCAGAACAACAACCAGATAGTGACTGCATGGTCAAAGCTAATCAAAGTCAGCATGATTCGTGAAAACAGACTTTGCTTCAAAAAAGGTTTATACCATGAGGATGTTTTATGGATGCCTTGTCTGTGTTATGGTGCAAAAAGAGTTGGTTATATGAACAATCCTGTGTATTACTACTTTTATAAACCAAATTCAATCACTAACATTCAAAAACCTGAAGCGATTAGGGATATCATAATAAGCTATCACCTGCTTGAGAAAGAGACACTTAAAATACCACATGAATATTACAGGAACAAATTCTTGGAATACTTTGCGAAAGACTATTTGTATTTTGCTGGCACTAAAAAAGTGGCTTTTGGTCCTTATAGGCACTTAGTATGCAAGTCTTATTTAAAAGGAAAATTGAAAAAACCATCACATAAACTCAGGCAATTGATTTTTAATGTTAGCTTGCCCCTTTATGCTGTTATACAAGACTTTTTCGTTGTGATTACTGGAAATAAAAACAAATACAAAAAATAATTAGGTCAGCATAATAGAATGAAGTGACAACAGCTGATTACAAAAATGGTGGAAAATCACCCAAACATTTTCATAAGCTTAGTGGGAGTCACCTAAATATCGTGATAGGAAGATCTTGCCTTACCACTGCTTTTTGCATTATACAGAGCAATTTCAGCGTATTTTATATAGTCCTTAACTGTCATAGACGGTTCTTTATAAAAACTTATTCCACCAACTGAAACCGTTATAAATGGAATTTCTAAATTATTTTCACATGGGATTTTCATGCTGTGAACACAATCAAGAACCTCTAAGCCAAATTTAATAGCTTCTTCTTTATGGGTGTTAGGCAATAAAATCAAAAATTCATCGTTGTTATAGTAGAATAAAAAGCCGCCTGACCCTGATAGGGAAATAAATTCCTTTAGTTGAAGGGCAATCTTTTTTAAACAACTATCACCCTGATCATATCCATAAATCTGATTATAGTCTTTAAAATTATCCACATCTAACATAAACATTGCAATGGGCTGTTCTTTTGATGAAAACTCATTATATACAATTTTCATTTTCCGTTTGTTAAATACACCAGTTACAGGATCAATAAATTCTTTGTCTGGGTTATTAATATCTTTATTCATCATCATACCCTCAGTTACTATAAAGTTTGGCCATTGTTTACATATGAAAGAATTGCTATATGTTAGTATTATTTAGGTTTAACCTCAAAACGGCAAACATCAGAACCTGTTCCCCAACATTCAAGCTCTACAACAGAATAACTTTTCTTTGTGTACTCAAATAATATACCCGAAATGAAGCCTTCGTCATATTGACACATAGTTTCATTAATATTTTTTAAGCTTGAACAGTTAAGAGCATCGGAAATAGAAAGTATACCTTTGCCACTGCTTAAATCAAAATGCTCAATTTTTAATATGCCAATTTTCAAGTCCAACAACTTTTCAGCAAGCTGGGCTGAAAACTCTTCAAAGGGAAGGCTTAAATCCAACACCTTTTTTGCAAAAGTCCTGCCAGAAAGGCTGCCAGTTTTACGTAATATTCTAATCATTTCGCCTTCGCCATAGTGTTCTTTTAGGATAATTCTAAGTGAAAATTGAAACAGATGAAAACCAGCAACCGGCATTTCAGTTCCCATTTCACTACTGCCCACATATACCAGATCGCCGATGCAATCATATTCGAACATGATTTCCTGCATCCTTGAATCTGTAGAATACACTGTTTTGCCAGCATTAAATTCTTCTGCCGGCATAGGTCTGCCATAATAAAATCCTTGAACTATATCACAGCCAACCTCACGCAAAAAGTCAATATGCTCTTTTTCCTCAACACCCTCTGCAACAGTATGAATATTAAGCTTTTTGGCCATTTGCATAATACTTTCAATAACGGTTTTTGCTCGGGTTTTGTAAAGATTGTCTGTAAAAAACAGTCGATCAATTTTTATAACATCTACAGGCAGGTTTTTCAATAATCCTAGGGATGAGTAGCCCGTTCCAAAATCATCCATAGAAAGCGTAAACCCTGCTTCATGAAGTTGGCTAAGAACAGTTTGCAATTCTTTTTCATTATCAGACATAGTGGATTCTGTAAGCTCAACTTCTATATACTTTTTAGGAATTCCATACTGGCTTACGGTTTCTTCAATCTGGGACACAAAATTATCGGTTGCCAGATGCAGCCTTGAAAAGTTAATGGAAACTGTCACAAGTGGTTTGCCTTCGTCCATCCAACCACGAATAATTTCGCAGACTTTTCTTAGCATATACATATCCAGTTTTATTATAAAACCATTTTTCTCAAACAAAGGAACGATCTGGTT
>CAZTAY010000093.1:0-11364 GCA_964611655.1 uncultured Eubacteriales bacterium | reverse complement strand
AAGCATTTAAAGATCTTTCTCTTAAAATTCTTTGCTTCTTTTTTATGAAAGAAGAGGGGGCAGGGGCAAAGTTCCGTGGTTTTATATTAGTTTAACAGTCCGGCCTTGTCTGATTGACAATTTTTTTATTCTGTCCCAAACATTAGCATAATGGAAACAATTTAAGTAAATAAGAATAAAGTACAAAAAGAAGCATTTTATAAATTAGCATGACTTGGTTATAAACCTCTTTATACAGCTAAAGTGTTTTGCATGTTATCAGAAAGGAGGATTTTATAATGGTTGCCCCAAAAAAAGGCAGTATATTATTAGAATCCGGAACAAATGAGATGGAAATAATGGAATTTACAATTTCCGGTGAAACTTTTGGTATTAATGTTGCAAAGGTCAGAGAAATAATGTTTCCCTCTCCAGTAAAGCGTATGCCTCATTCGCATCCCACTGTTGAGGGTGTCTTCAGACCAAGAAATACAATTATTACAGTAATAGACTTACCAAAATATTTAGACCTTGCTAAGGAGCATACCGAAAATTCTCTTTTTATTGTTACAGGATTTAATAAGGTTCTTACAGCTTTCAGAGTTCATACAGTTGAAGGTATTACTCGAATCTCATGGCAGGCAATTGAAAAACCTCACAAAACAATTTATGGAGATCGTGAAGGCGTTGTAACCGGAATTGCAAGATATGAGGACAGGTTAATAACAATTCTGGATTTCGAAAAAATAACCTCCGATATAGCCCCTATCACCGGTATTCAATCCTCAGAAATTGATAGAATGGGGGAAAGAGTTAATAATACTAGCCCTGTGGTGGTGGCAGAAGATTCAGCGTTGCTTTCTAAAATGATTATTGAATGTTTAAATAAAGCCGGTTACATCAATATCCTTAAATTCGATAACGGTGAAGAGGCATGGAAATATTTAGAAGGAATTATGGATTGTGAAGAAGTGGATTCAAAGGCTTCCATAATTATTACGGATATTGAAATGCCTAAAATGGATGGTCACAGGCTAACCAAGCTTGTTAAATCAAATGATAAACTAAAATCAATTCCTGTTGTAATATTTTCTTCCTTAATAGACCAAGAAATGTATCGTAAAGGTCAAGACCTTGGAGCCAACGGTCAGTTAAGCAAGCCTGATATCGGTAATCTGGTTGAAGTAATTGATAAATTGATTATAAAGAAATAGTTCTCTTAGATATATTAATAAAAGCATAGGCGGAGGCTACTAAGATGGATGACAGTTTCGATAACATGCTTGACATGTATCTGTTTGAAACAAATTCAATGATAGAACAATTAGACGATTTAATAATCCAAGCGGAAAAGTCAAAGTGTTTTACTTCAGAAGCAATTAATGAGATTTTTAGAATTATGCATACTATAAAAGGCTCGTCTGCTATGATGCAATTCAGTTCCATACAGACAGTTGCACATAAAATGGAGGACGTATTCTTTGTTGTACGGCAAAACGGATTAAAAGAACAGGATAGTGCCAAGCTTTTTGACTTAATGTTTTTATCAGCTGACTTCATAAAGTCTCAAATTGATAGAATTCAAAACAACCAGCCTATTCTGGAGGAAGACCAAAACATAATTTCTGAACTTACAACTTTTTTGATGAAAATTAAAGGTGATACCACAGAACAAAAAAGCTCCAGCATTTCTAGTTCTTATTCTAATGCGCACAATTCAGAGCATACTGTTAAAGTGTTTTTTGAGGAAGAAAGTGGAATGTTAAACGTCAGAGCGTTTATATTGGCTATGGGTATAAAAGAAATCTGTGAAAATTTTACATACTTTCCTGAGAATGTTGATACAGATAGTAATTCAGAAGCAACTTTAATTAAACAGGGGTTTACGCTTGTTTTTTATTCTGAAAAAGATGTCCAATTAGCATTACAAGTTATAAATAACTCAGATTATATTAAAGACTATAAGCTTTTAGAGCAAGATGGATATTTGGATTCTGAAAATCAAGGCGTTACTGATTCTGAACTAGAAAAATCTATTGAAGAATCAAAAACACCTATAACAACACAAAAGCAATATAATGAGCCAGAGCTAATACAAAAAACAGATGAAAATCAAGGCACAAATGTACTTCATGCCCCGGCTTCTACTGGAAAGCAAAGCCTTATTAATGTAAATCTATCTAAGCTTGATAAGCTAATGAACATTGTAGGTGAAATAGTTATAACCGAGTCCATGGTTGCTTCTTCGCCTGAATTAAAAGGATTAAAGAATGATTATTTTACCAAATCAGAACGACAGCTACGTAAATTGATTGATGAACTGCAAGAAACGGTAATGTCTGTTCGAATGGTTCCTGTTTCAGGGGTATTCCATAAAATGAACAGAATTATTCGTGATATGAGTCAAAAATTAAACAAACAGGTAAGTTTAATAATTAACGGTGAAGATACAGAGGTTGATAAAACTGTTGTTGATGGAATCGGTGATCCTATTATGCACCTTGTTAGAAATGCGATGGATCATGGCATTGAAAACGATGTTTCAGAAAGAACTGCTGTGGGGAAAGATCCCATTGCAAAAATTACTCTTTCCGCAGAGCATACAGGAAGTGAAGTAATAATATCCGTTTCTGACGACGGAAAAGGGGTTGACCCAGAAAAGATTTTGTCAAAAGCTAAAGCAAATGGAATATTGAGCAAACCTGAAAGCGAATATACAAAAAAAGAGATATTAAACCTATTAATGGCTCCCGGATTTTCAACTAAAGAGCAGGTAACTGAATTTTCAGGCAGAGGCGTGGGCATGGATGTGGTAAAAAAGAATATCGAAAACGTAGGTGGAGTAATTACAATTTCAAGTGAATTACACGAAGGCACAACGGTATCTTTTAAAATCCCCCTTTCCCTTGCTATAATTGCCGGTATGGGTGTTACAGTAGGCAATTCTAAATTTACAATACCTATAAATAATATTAGACAATCGTTTAAAGCTGTCAAAAAAGAGATAGTGTATGATTCCATGCGTAATGAGATGATAAACAAGGACAATGAATTCATTCCTGTTATAAGACTTCACAAGCTGTTTAGTATAAACACAGAAATCACTGATTTAGAAAATGGTATTATTGTTTGGATTGAAATAGGAGATAAAAATTATTGCTTATTTGTAGATGAACTCATAGGCGAACAGAATGTTGTGGCAAAGCCCATGCCTTACTTGTTAAGTGGCTTTAAATTGAAGGAATCAGGAATAGCAGGATGTACAATATTGGGTAATGGAGATATTTCGGTGATTTTAGACTTAGCCCATATTCATGAAGCGGCATACCTATAATTATAGGAGGACATTTAATGGATGACTTTATAATAAATGATGATCTATTTGATTATGACGACCAGGTTGAAATTTCCAATAACCTAACTAAATACTTATCATTTCGTAATGATGATTTATATTTTATTATTGATTCTGAATTTGTATCAGAGATTATAACTAATACTTCTATTACACCTTTGCCAAAGGTTCCAGAATACATAAGCGGTATTATAAATTTAAGGGGACAAATTGCACCGATTGTAGATTTGAGAATTAAAATGGGAATGAAAGCTGCTAAAAACACTGAAATTGCATGTATTATTGTAGTCAAAGTTGAATCAATATTGTTTGGAATTCTTGTGGATGAGGTTTCACATGTGCTTGATATCGATACAGATATGATTACCTCCTATTCAACTACAAAGGATGAATTGGTGTCTGGCATTATAAGGGCTGAGGAGGTTGTTTATCTTGTTTTTGATGCCAACAAATTAATAAGCAGCATAGGTGTAAGCTTGATTGGATAAATTGGTATTGGAGGTAATTATGGATAAAACTCCTCAAAACAAATATACGAACACTTATAAAGAAGATGATTTGATATTTTCCCTTGATATAGGTACACGCTCTGTCGTTGGGATTGTAGGTATATTCCGTGGAAAGATTTTTGAGGTTTTGGATTTTGAGCAATGTATTCATGATTACAGATCTATGAACGATGGACAGATTGAAAGTATTGACCTTGTTGCAGAAGTTTGCTTAAAGGTTAAAGTTACGCTTGAGAAGCGAATGGGAATAAGCCTTGAAAAGGTTGCTATAGCTGCGGCAGGACGTGCTTTAAAAACACAAATGGCATCTTATAAAAGATCCATTACAGATGAAGAAATTACAGAAGAACTTGTACGTAATATGGAGTATATTGCAATAGGTGATGCTTATGAAGAATTCATTAAATCAAGCAGTGACGAAGAATTTATTGTTCAAAGCTTTTATCCTGTGGGATACACTGTGCTTGGTTATTATCTTGACGACCAACCATTTAAAGAGCTTGTAGGTCATCGAGGGGAGCAGGCTAGAATTGACGTCATTGCTGCATTTTTACCTGAAAAGGTCGTACACAGTCTTTATGCTGTAATGAAAAAGATTGGTCTTTATGTAGTTAGCCTAACTTTAGAGCCTATTGCAGCCATTAACATAGTTGTACCCCCGGATATCAGAATACTCAATATTGCTATGGTTGATATAGGTGCTGGAACTTCTGATATTGCTATCTCTAAAAACGGAAGCATTGTTGCATATGACATGGTAACAACAGCCGGAGATGAAATTACCGAAGCGATTATGCAGGAATACTTGACGAATTTTAATATTGCAGAAAAAATAAAATTATCTCTCTCTGATTTCAACAACAAGGTTGAAATACAAGATATCCTAGGAAATGTCTATGAAATAGCAGCAGAAGAAATATTTAAAAATATATCTGAATCAGTTGAGTTTCTGGCAATAACCATTTCTCAAAGTATTGTCAAATGTAACGGTTGTTCTCCTTTGGCAGTTTTTTTAGTGGGTGGCGGAAGCCTAATTCCACAACTATGTACTAGAATTGCTAATTGTTTAGGCCTTTCCGAAGAACGGGTAAAAGTAGCTGGAAATAATGTTTTTGATAACATAAAATTATGTGATGATAGATTAAAAAGTCCTCAGTTTATTACTCCAATTGGGATAGG
Organism: uncultured Eubacteriales bacterium; assembly: GCA_964611655.1. Lineage (GTDB taxonomy): Bacteria > Bacillota > Clostridia > Lachnospirales > CAZTAY01 > CAZTAY01. Next base: position 6,342 of record CAZTAY010000093.1, on the reverse strand, counting down.
AATGATAACACAATCCAACAATATGAACGATTTTTTAAAAGTCACTGTAAATGGCAATAAAACCTTGCTGAAAAACAGCTCAAAAAACACTGTTGCTGACGCTTTGCTATTATGTGGAATAAAACTACGTTCCTTGATTGGGGTATCAGCAAAAATATTAAGTTTTACCATAAACGGGGAGCCTAAGCATATAAAAGGCCAACCACCTAAACATGGTGAGTTGAGGGTTAATGGACAAATTGTCGCCTTGGACACTCAGATTAAACAAGGTGATGTTATAACAGCTTTGCCAGCAGAAAACGGCAAACCAGCAAATGTTACCATAGAACAAGTGGCTAAAACATATGGATTAAATATTGAAAACCAATTATTATTAGTAAATTCAATTCAACAAAACAAAGATTATATAATATGTCAGGGTGATACTATAACAATTTCTAATGACATAAAAAATATGAGCTTATCGGAAGATGCATCAAAAGACATTGAAATAGCAGTATCGGTAAACGGTGAAACAGTTTATGTAAAGTCCGAAATAGAAAAGCCTGCTTTGTTTATAGATTTATTGAATTTTGTTAAATTAGATTTTAAACAAGCATTAGCCCCTCCTTTGCTTTTGTTAAACGGAAAAGAAGCCTCATATATGACTCCCCTTGCACATGATGATGTGGTAGAAATTAAATTTAACAATAATAAACAGTGAAATTTCCACACTCCTATGTTGTAATCTGTTAATCTTTTAAATATAATTAGAATAAAAAATCGTGAGGAGATCTATGAAAATTATAACAAATTCTACTTATACCCATTTAGATCTAATAAAGAAATGTGCTGCTTTGTCTGACGAATTAATAATAGCATCACCTTTCTTATCAAGTGATATCTATAAACTTTTAGAAATGGTTGACTTTAACAAAACAATAAAAAAAATTACTTTATTGTCTGTTTTGGAAAGTTTTGACCAATCTCTATCAAAACCGCAAATATTATACAATTTTAAATCTTATTGTGACAATAACAATATCCTATGTTGTATTAAAATTGACGAATTATTACATAGCAAAATATATATTTTTAAGAATAACAATAAGTTAATTAAAGCAATTGTAACCTCGGCTAATTTTACAAGCAAGGGCTTATGCGTAAACCATGAAACCGGAATTTCTACAAATGATATAAATAATATTGATGAGTGGGAAAATGAGATATTCTGCAATAGCGTTGAAATAACTAAAACAGAAATAGAAACGTTGATAGATGCTGCAAATAATCACAAAAAGAAATTTCCTGTTTCAGAAAATCCACCTAAACAATTCAATCCTTGGGATTTTCTAAATACGAATAAGTTTAAATATAATAAGTTTAAGTTTTTGGATCATGACTATTACATTAAGCCTGTGGGTACTCTCGATGACCCTTATAAATATAATGAGCCTATCAGCACAGACTTACATTTTTCAAGAAGAAAACCTCATGTAAAAAAAGGAGATATTTTTATTTGTTATGCAGTTGGACCTCAAAATTTGTTAGGCTATTACGAGAATATATCCGATGAGCCTTTATTTAGCACAAAATATGAAAGATGGCCTTGGTATATAAAAAGTAATTGTTTATCTCCAAAGTATAGTAATTTTTACTGGGAACATGACATTTTCCTATATAAAGCGGTAGAAGCTTTTAAGGTTCAATATCCAAATGAAGAGCTAACAAATGTAGGAGGCTTTACCTTAGGCGCATTACAATGGGGACAAGACAAAATTAAATTAAGCAAACATTTTGCAGAATACTTAATATCTCTTATTGATATTGGTTAATAAGGATGTGGCGAAAAATGAAAATTATTGATCCTAAATTTTATAAAAAACCTCCAAAAGAATGGGAAAACTGGTTACATCGCGGCTACAAGAGCGACTATATGCTAAATCATCCAAAAGCATCCATAGTTTTTGGCATAATAGCCATAGCTTTATTCTTGCTGCCAGTGGTTATGTTAATATATACTTATATAATATTTACAAGAGCCGGCAACGAGCCCTTTGGACCGCTTGCCGGTTTAGGCATTATTGGTTCTATTTTAATTGGAACAGGATTAAGTAATCTTATTATGGCTTTTGTTCAACAATACTTAGGGCATGTGTTTACATTGACAGTAATATTATTAGGATCTTTCATTTTAGCTGTTACATTCTATTTCATATTATTATAGAGCAGATTAACTGCTTAAATATAGTCCATAATAGTGTGCTTCATTTCTCATTTAACAAAACAGGTATCTCTTTATTTAAACAAATGCTATCCCTTGTAACCATACAATCGATAGCTAAAATATGAACACCCTGATTATAAGCCCTTCTTAGAGCTTCACCAAATTCTGGGTGAGTTTTATCATTGGCTTTAAAGTGAATAACTCCTTGCATTTGTACCACAAATACAACATAAGCCTGATACCCTTGCTTTATTGCACCACAAAGCTCATCTAAATGCTTTATACCTCGCTCAGTAGGAGCATCAGGAAATTTTACTATCCCATTTTCTTCTAATGTAACACCCTTTACCTCAACAAAGATTTTATTCGAAGCTGATTCCAAATAAAAGTCAAGCCTTGAAGAACCAAACTTTACTTCTTGCTTAATATGAGTCACATCTCCAATGAAATTACCGGTTTTGACCCATTCTGCAAACACTTTGTTTGGCGCTTGACTGTCCATATTAATAAGCCGGTCACCCTTGTAAACCGATATTAAATCATATTTAGTTTTTCTGTTAGGGTAGTTAAATTCTTGTAAGATTACAGTACTTCCAGGCAATAGTAATTCCCTGCACCTTCCCGTGTTTTTTACATGGGCTAACTCTTCTTTTCCATTGATTTTAATCTTGGCAATAAATCTATTGGGTCGTTCCAGAAATTCCGCTGTTCTTATGTTGTTATAAATCATTTTTCTAATTTCCATCCGTTAACATCGTGATAGACCATGAGCTTACTCATTCCACCATCTATATTAATATTTTCACCTATTATAAATCCTTCTTACTGATTATAGCTAATTCATTTGAAAATGGGCTGTAGCAAACGTGATTAACCTTCGCATGAATGAATCTAAAGTATACCACATGTTCTGCCTGTAATAACAGAAATACGTTCTGATTTGCTAAATATTAAGTTTATTAATTTCCTCCTCGTCTATTTTGCAAAAGATCTCTACCAGAAGAGGATCCAATTGTGTACCAGATAAATCTTTAATTATTGAAATTGCTTTATTAAATGGATTCCGTTTTCTATACACCCTGTCTGTATAAAGTGCAGAGAATGTATCAGCCAATGAAATTATTTTTGCTTCAACAGGGATTTCTTCATTTGGAATACCGTAATATCCCTTGCCATCCACTCGTTCATGGTGGTATAACACCCAGTCAGAAATATCCCTATATGATGTGTTTTCTAAAAGGATTTTGCCGTTAATAGGATGTTGTTTTATTATTTCCATCTCAGCCTCATCCAAAGCACCGTTTTTGTTAAGAATATTATCCGGTATTCCAATTTTACCAATATCGTGTAAAATTGCAGCATCTTTAAGTTTTCTAAGATTGATCTCTTTTCTCATTTCAAAAGGCAAATTGTTATATATAAGTTCTGCCAGCCTCCTAACATGCTCAGAGTGACCTTTCGTGTATAAATCCTTTGCCTCCATTGATACTACCATTGATTGTATTAGTTCGGATGTTTTTTGAGTTATCGTAGAGGTCATAATATTCTGCACCTTAACCATACAGGCAACAAATATTGCGCCGAAAAAAAAGATTAAAGCAATTAATATATAAAACTCAACAAACTCACCTGTAATCATAAAAACTGCAAAAATAATATAACCGATGAGGAAAAATATCATCATCGACAATGAAGCATTGTAAATCCAACTTTTAAACAGTCTTTCATCATAAGTTTGATTTTTCATATACTTAATCGTAAGTACATATTTATTAATATTAAATGCCATTAATACAGCACCTAGGAAAACCATGAGTAGAGAAAAAACCTCCATACTAATCACCTATTATCTTAATCGACTATTTTATAACTAGTTGCAAAATTAATCGTTCTTGTTATCTTAGAATAACCAAACAAATATTATTATACAATAAACTGTATTTATTTCAATCTTATGTAAGTATATTTTGATTATTATGTTGTAAAATATTAATATAATTTTAAATACCAAGCCAAGTCAAGGAAGTGATAAAATGAGTAACGATAAATTAGATACTGCAAAGGCAGAAAAAGAAAATGTTGCAAGAAGCAACTATGAAGTAGATAAACAACCGAAAAACGGTTTTCCTATAGCAGCTCTAAGAGGAAATAATATGAATTAGACTATTTATTAAAAAGGCATTTAGAGGCTAATTTTTCCTCTAAATGCCTTAGTTTAATTAATATTAGGCTTACCCCAAGCTATTAAATACAGTATGCCTGCTCCAATAAGAATAATGGCAATAGCCCATACACCAATATAACCATTTCCGGCAGACATCAAACCTCCATAAATAACAGGAGAGATGGTTTGGACACCACTACCGAAAGCACCCATTCTAGTCATAAGCACAGATGGTTCATCTATAGTTTTAATCTCCGGTAAAGCTAAGAATCCAGTCATATATACCCCTGACGAATAGCCATCAAAAACCCCAAGTAATACAGAAACAGCTAAAGTTGTTATCAAAACAGGAGGAATTCCTAACAATAACATTGAAACCCCTCCAAAAACTGGAATAATTGCTAGGGCAAATTTTAATTTGACTTTTTTTGAAATACGAATTAATGCGGTTCCAATATATATGCCTGCTAGTCCATTAAAAATAAAACAATAGCTAAGAAGCAATGGATTTAAACCTTGATTCTGAATAAATGAAGGAAGACATGCAACCACAAACATTAATACAAAATTAACAGGAGCTGCTATAAGCACAAAATATTTTAAAACATTACCATTTAAATAACTTTTCAGTATTCCTTTTGCTTTTGGTTTTACTTCTAAAACAAAGCTAATCATATTATTTAATATAAGATTCCATGGTACAAATACAAGAACCAATAATACGTAAGCAATTATTAACCCAGCCGTAAACAAGAAAGATATTCTAACTCCCATTGCACTTGCAATAACACTACCAAGTGTGGCGCCCACTGTAATCCCTGCAAGAGTGCCTGCGTTAAGCGCCCCATAATTCTCGCTTACATCTTCTCCATCCTTTGTTCCGTATGATACAATTGAGTTTGCAACAAGATTTTTAAACGCAAACCCAATTCCCGTTACAAACCTTAGGGAAATTAATGTAATCGGATCGTTCGAAAAAACGCATAGAATGTTAGCCCCAATAATCAATCCTCCTCCCATGAAAAGCATTAATTTTATTGGAATTTTCTTTACGATTCTAGGAAGTAACAGTGCTCCAGCCATGCTGGCAAAAAGTTCTATGGTCATCGGCAACGACGCCGTTATTTCTATTGGTAAAGAAAATATACTTTTATTCCATTCCCTGATCATCAACGCCGAAAAAGGCATTGTAGCATAGATTGCCAGGAAAAACAGAAAGTTTGACATACGAAGAAAATCCTTTAGATTGTCGTACTGTTCATCACATCTGGAATTAAACTTGTTACTTAGCCGGAATACGAGCTGGCTTGGAAATCTAAACGCTTCCTTTACAATTATTATTGATATAATTAATGTTATTATAAAAATAAGCGCCATTTCCAACATTTTATTATTGATATAATTTTGAGATATTTCAATCTCAATCATAAGGTTTGAGTCATTGTTAAATGGCAGCGAAAATTTGAATTCGTCAGAACGATTAAGGATATTTGATGTATCAGCAAGTACTCTATACATTCTAAAGTTCCACAATATGGGCGTTTCCTCTGCTTTTTGGGACAAAAAAGCATCAAGCCCGTGCATTTGGTCATATGGTACACCTTTTTCGCCAACAGTTGAAATCATATCCCATATGTAATATGAAATATTTTTTGCACCCTCAAACATTACCTCTTTATATTTATTTTGAAATTGATTGTATGAAAAGGAGCTTAATATAACAATTGCAACAGAAAGAATTAAAGCATGGGTTAAAAATAGCGACCTTCTATTTTCTTCATCTTCATTCTTTCCAGCTTTTAGCAAAGGCTTTAGAAGCGTAAATATTATTATTGATACAAGTGCTACTAATGAAATTATTCCTACTAATCCATATAAAGCCGTTTTAGTTTCATTTATATCATAATCAATATTATCTTTTTAGTATAACATAACAATATATGCTGAGTTTTTTAAATCATGTTATATAATA
>CAZTAY010000092.1:7796-11468 GCA_964611655.1 uncultured Eubacteriales bacterium | reverse complement strand
ATAGACAAAACTATTACAGATTTTTCGTTTTTAATCAGGCTATTAAGTATCTTAAAACGTTCATGCATGATCTCTGGAGAACGCAAATCGGCGCTATAAAAAACAATATCTCTGGAAGGGTAGAAAAAAACTTTATGAGATGAAAGAAACTTAAGATCATCAACTATTTCCCTTGCACGCAATTCGTTAAACGTGATTATAAAAATGGGTCTTTCAAGCTCTTCAGAAATATTTGCAGCTAAATGACATTTCTGGGATTCAAAAACGCCGGTGGCACTTACATTTGTGTTATTTTTTAAATGCTCAATAAGCCTAGAAAAAGGTTCGGAATTAATCAAAGGTTGTTTAATTAGAGTTGATTTTTTCATGTTAGTTGAAATCAAGTTAATTCATCCTTTTTTTGCTTCTCGTCGGTTGCTTTGATATTAAACTTGTTCATGGCACTGCTGACGCCGTTGTTAAGTATTTCATCCACGCATTTGCAGGAGTTCATTACTGCATCATTTATTAAAGGCGTTTCGGTAGATGTGAACTTACTAAGAACATAGTCCGCCATATCCATCTCAAAGGGCTTATTCCCTATGCCGACTTTAATTCGTTTGAAAAGATCTGAACCAAGCATAGAAATAATGTTTCTAACTCCTTTTTGACCTCCGTCACTCCCTTTTTCCCGGATTCTAATCTGACCTGTTGGTAAGCTTGCATCATCAAAAACAACAATAATATCTTCCAAATTTAGCTTATAGTAGTTCAAAATTTCCTTAACGCTTTCTCCGCTTAAATTCATATATGTTTGAGGCTTAGCCAACAAAACTTTTTTGCCGTTAATGAAACCTTCGCCAAGTAAGGCTTTGTGTTTAAGTTTTAAGACGTTTATATTATACTCCTTTGCTAAGGAGTCTATTACCATAAAACCAATATTATGGCGAGTGTTTTCATATTGTTTACCGGGATTACCCAAGCCAATGATAATTTGCATAATATTCCTTTCATTAATGCGCCCAAATACCCCACAAGTTTTACTTGTGGGGTGAATGTTTAGCGGATTGTATTAATCAAAGAGCTTTGAAACAGAGAGCCCTTCGTTTATTCTATGAATTGCTTCTGCAAAAATTGAGGAGACAGAAAGAGTTTTAATTTTATCAATTTTCTTGCTTGAATCAAGAACTACTGTATCTAGTAAAAGCATTTCATCAATTGCTGAGTTTGCAATTGTTTCTATGGCTTTTCCAGAAAGTACGCCATGAGTAGCACAGACTAATGCCTCTGTCGCACCTTTATCTTTTAGTGTTTTAGCAGCGTTACAGATAGTACCGGCTGTGTCAATTAAATCATCAACTAAGATAACCCTTTTGCCTTCGACGCTTCCAATTATGTTAACAACCTCTGAAACGTTTGGTTTTGGACGTCTTTTATCTATTATTGCCAGAGGTACGTCCAATTTAAGTGCAAAGGTTCTAGCTCTTGTTACTGATCCAAGATCCGGAGATACGACAATAACATCTGTTAAATCTTGGTATTTCTGCTGAACATATTGAACGAATAACGGCATACCCATAAGGTTGTCCACCGGAATATTAAAGAAGCCCTGAATTTGAACGCAGTGTAAATCCATTGTCAATATTCTGTTAGCACCTGCAGTGGTCAAAAGATCGGCAATAAGTTTTGCGCTAATGGGATCTCTGGCTCTTGTTTTTCTATCTTGTCTGGCATATCCAAAATAAGGTATTACAGCGTTAATGCATCCAGCCGATGCTCTTTTTAATGCATCTATCATAATGAGAAGTTCCATTATATTATCGTTTACCGGCGGAGAAGTTGACTGTACAACATAAACATCCTTACCGCGAACGGTTTCATCAATTTTAACTGAAATTTCTCCGTCACTAAACTTACTTACTTCTGAATTGGATAATTCAAGATTAAGTTCCTTAGCAATAGACTTGGCAAGCTGAGCATTAGAATTACACGAAAAGATTTTTACGCCGCTATTACCTGTATATAACATTTGTATGCGCCCCCTAAAAGCGTTATTGAGTTTTTAGTATTACCTATCCCATAAAAAGGGATAGGTTAATCAATTATTTTTTTCTCCAATTATCTAAGTTAACCTGTCTTGCTCTACCAACAGCAAGATTATTTTCAGGCACTTCTTTTGTAACAGTAGTACCCGCTGCCGTATAAGAACCCTTTTTTAGAGTTACAGGAGCAATTAAGTTGGTGTTACATCCAATAAACACGTCATCCTCAATAGTGGTTCTGTGTTTCTTTTCACCGTCATAATTTACTGTTACAGCACCGCAGCCAAAATTAACATTTTTGCCGGCATCACAATCACCCACATAGGTTAAGTGTGAAACCTTTGTTTTATCAGCTAGGTTAGAGTTTTTAATCTCAACAAAGTTACCGATTCTGTTTTCGTTTCCTATTTTTGTACCGGGTCTTAGATGAGCAAACGGACCTACACTAACACCATTACCAATTTCAGAATCTGTTAGTACACTACTTTGAATATTGCAGCCATCACCCACTATAGAATTAACAATTTTATTATTTTGTCCCAGTACACAAGAATTGCCTATTACTGTTTTTCCTTCTAATATATTACCGGGATAAATAATGGTATCAGCACCTATAATTACATCTTTACCAATATAAGTATTTGAGGGATCAACTATTGTTATACCGTTTTCCATGTGCATATTATTAATTCTTTTTTTCATAATATCAGTTACAAAGGCTAGTTGAACCCTTGAGTTAACACCTTCGAATTCGGTATAGCTATCAAAACAGGCGATACTGATTTTGTGCCCATTATTACGCATGATACCTAAAACATCAGTTAAATAATACTCACCCTGACCATTATTATTATCTAGCAAGGATAAAGCCTCTAAAAGAAGATGAGTTTGGCATAAGTAAATGCCCACATTAATCTCTTTAATTTCCTTTTCATTATCAGTGGCATCCTTATGCTCCGTTATCCTCAAAAAATCACCGCTTGAGTCTCTAACGATTCTGCCATATCCTGTTGGGTCTTCCAGATTAGTGGTTATAAACGTTAAGGCGCTGTTTGTATTAGTATGTTGTTTAATTAGTTTTTTTAGTGTATCTTCTGTAAGCAATGGTGTATCTCCATAGAGTATTAAGGTAGTATCAGAGCCGTCTATGAAGCTTATTGCTTGCATAACTGCATGACCTGTTCCAAGCTGTTCTTTTTGAATAGCAAAGCTACAGCCGCTTTTTGAAAGAAATTCTTCAACCATTGCCGATTGGTGTCCAATTACAACACAAATTTCACTAGCATTTGCGGCATCAGCGGCTTCCATAATATAAGAAATCATAGGTTTGTCTAATACCTTATGCATAACTTTCGGAATTTCGGATTTCATTCTAGTTCCTTTTCCGGCTGCTAAAATAACAGTCTTTAAACCACTCATGGCAATCTCCTTTATAAATAATAAATATTGTCGCATTTTTTGAGGAGTTTTACAAGATATTTTAAAAATTTTTAAAAAATAGGGTAGACTATTGTATATACAAAGAACTATAATCAAAATTGAGAATATAACTATTTCGGTTAAATCTAACGTTAGATCTAACCGAAACACACCCCATGCGCCACTCGTTCCGCATAGCTACACTCGTGTGACAGGGCGCATAATTCAATTG
>CAZTAY010000092.1:0-7696 GCA_964611655.1 uncultured Eubacteriales bacterium | reverse complement strand
ATCGTCTTACGCAAACAAGTTTGCTACAGCCCGATTTACAATTGAATTAACTATAGTTGTTTCGGCCTAAAACAGCCGAAACAAGCGCTCTGCGCCACTCGTTCCGCATAGCTACACTCGTGTGACAGGGCGCATAATTCAATTGATAATCGTCTTACGCAAACAAGTTTGCTACAGCCCGATTTACAATTGAATTAACTATAAATTCCAAATAAAATATTCGAGGTGAAAAAATGAACTACGGATTTATTGGTGCAGGAAATATGGCATCTTCAATTATTAAGGGTTTTACATCAAGTACCGCTAATGATACAGTATTCGCGTTTGACCGAAATCGTGAAAAGCTGGTAAAGCTTAATGAATCCTATGGCGTGATACCCTGCGAAAGTGCCAGTGAAATTGTAACTAAATGCGACGTCGTAATCCTAGCTATTAAGCCAATAGGCTTTGAGCCGTTGCTCAAAGGCTTATCCGAGGATTTCAGAAAAAAAAGACCGTTAATAATAAGCATTGCGGCGGGTATTAGCACAAAAAAAATAACAGATTTTCTTGGATATGAAAATGCAGTTATTAGGGTAATGCCTAACATGAACGCTCAGGTATTACAAAGCGTATCCGCAATATGTAAGAACAGTCTGGTAGACGAAAATGGTTATCAAGCAGCAAGCAAACTATTTAGAAGCATAGGAGATGTCATAGATATCGACGAAAAAGCTCTAGATGTGTTTACTTCAATAGCAGGTTGCTCGCCAGCATATGTTTACTTATTTATTGATTCCCTAGCAAAGGGCGCACAAAAAGCCGGTATGGATAAAAAAACCGCAATAAAAATAGCAGCCGGAGCTGTTTTGGGAAGTGCAAAAATGGTTTTAGAATCCGGAGAGCATCCCTGGGAGTTAATAGATAAAGTGTGTTCTCCTGGCGGAACGACTATTGAAGGCGTTGTCACCCTTGAAAAAATGGGTTTTCAAACAGCCATAGTAAACGCTGTGGATGCAACGATTGAAAAAGACAGATTCATTGCAAGACAAGAGTAGTTAAATAATAGACTCCTTTTTAGAATAAGAAAATATTCTAAAAAGGAGTTTTAACTTTCTTAAGCAACATCTGTCAATTATTAGTTATCGACGGTTATTTCTCTTATTAATCCCTGCTTGGCGTTCGTTCGATTGCTTAATCCAGTCTTTTAGTTTGTCATCAAAACTTGATTCTTGTTTTTTTTCCGTATCATTGTTTTTATGTTGGAAAGACGACTGAGGTTTTCTGGGTCTATTGTTCGTTGATTGAGAAGGTGGTAATGCGTCCTTAATTGATAATGACAATTTACCGGCGCTTTCGTCCTTTGAGAGAACCTTAACCTTAATCACATCTCCCACTGCAATATGGTCTTCAATGTTTTGCACGAAGTTTGAAGAAATTTGAGAAATATGAACAAGTCCTTGGACTTTATCTTCAATTGAAACAATAGCACCAAAAGGCTTAATCTTAACAACTTTTCCTTCTACAATACTGCCGACTTCTAAAGCTACTGACATGTAAACACTCCTATGAACTCAAAAATACATTGCCAAGAGTATAACACAATATTGCAAAAAAAACAAACAAAAAATGATCGTTATACATAAATGGTTACTAAACCTTGAAAAAACCTTAAACGAACCTTTCACAAATTGTATCTTTTGATACTGTTCTATATTCATTGAGTTTTTCATCTATAAACCGAAAAATTCTCTATGCCATACAAGAAATATATAAACAGTCCATATCTTACGGCTATTATCCCTTTTGCCTAATTTATGTTCGTTAAGCAGTTTTATAAGATATGATCTTTTGAAATACTTTTTAGCTGTCTCCCCGCTAAAAGCTTCTTTGACAATGTTATAGTAACCTTCGTCTTTAAGCCAAATTCTAATAGGAACAGGAAAACCCAGCTTCTTTTTTCCTGCTACATCTGATGGCAGATATTTTTTTGCTGCAAGCCTAAAAGCATATTTAGTATCTGTTTTGTTTACTCTGTATTTAGTAGGTATTTGACCTGCCAGCTCCATAACCTTTTTATCAAGGTATGGTACTCTTACTTCCAGGGAATGAGCCATACTCATTTTGTCAGCCTTTAGAAGAATATCTCCTGCCATCCAAAGATGGATATCAAGATATTGCATCTTGGTAATATCATCTTTGTTCTTAACCTTATCATAAAAAGGTCTTGTAATATCTCTGAAATTAAAATCAGACCGATTGTTCTTTAGTAGTTTCTCTTTCTCTTTGTCTGTAAACATAAAAGCATTTCCAATAAAACGTTCTTCAAGGCTTTTTCCTGCTCTTGTAAGAAAACTTTTACCTTTAAAAGTAAAGGGGAGGGAGTTTGCAATTTTGCCCATTAATTGTCTTATAGGGAAGGGGATTATCTTCATTGGTGCAAGTGACAAGGGTTCTTTGTAGATATTATATCCCCCAAATAGCTCGTCTGCACCTTCTCCTGATAATGCTACCTTAACATGCTGTGAAGCAAGCTGACTTACAAAGTAAAGTGCTACAGCTGAAGGATCTGCAAGAGGCTCGTCCATATGATACATAACCTTTGGCAAGGCATCCCAATATTCTTGAGTGGTTATGGTTTTACTGTAGTTATCTATACCAATCTTCTTGGACAGTTTTTTTGCATAGTCAATTTCATTATACTTATCATAGTCAAAACCAACGGTGAATGTTTTGTCTCCGTTAAACCTTGCAGCTACAAAACTAGAATCAACCCCACTTGATAAAAATGATCCTACTTCAACATCGCTTATTTTATGTGCTTTAATTGAATCACCTACAACATTATCAATCATGTTTACATAATTAGTAAGGCTGTCGTCTTTTTCCTCAAAGATTGGCTCCCAATATCTGGTTATATTCAATTCACCTTTTTCTAACACAAAATAATGAGCTGGAGGAAGCTTAAAAATACCTTTGAAAAATGTCTCCTGAAGAGGGGAATATTGAAAAGTCAAATAGTTATTAAGGGCATCTTCATTAAGTTCCTTTTCCACCGATGGATGCATTAATATACTTTTGATTTCAGAGCCAAATACAATACCCTCTTGATTAAGGGTATAGTAATAAGGCTTAATTCCAAAAAAGTCTCTTGCCGCAAACAATCTTTCGTTGTTAGAATCCCAGATCGTAAAAGCAAACATCCCTCTGACTTTTTGGAGAAGCTCATATCCAAATTCCTCATATCCATGAATCAATACTTCTGAATCAGAGTCACTCGTAAATGTATGGCCTTTTAGAATCAGCTCCTGTTTGATCTCCATGTAATTGTAAATTTCACCATTAAAAACCAAAACAATGGTTCTGTCTTCATTAAACATAGGCTGTGAACCACGCTCGTCAATACCTATGATACTAAGGCGTCTAAACCCAAAAGCAACCTTTTCATCAATATAAGAGCCTTCGGAATCTGGCCCTCTGTGTATGATCTGATTCATCATGTTATTTAGTGTATCTTTATTGTTATCTGTTGTTCTTGTAAATCCGCAAAATCCGCACATAACTGCCTCCGTGGATGCTATAGAGTGTATAGTTCAAATATTTTCTTTAGTTTTACGTTAAATGAAGAAAACCTTTCAATCTCACTGTTGTTATCAATCATTTTTTGTAATGCAAATGTACTGCCTACAATAACAACTAGTTTTTTTGCTCTGGTTACAGCTGTATATAATAAATTTCTGGTCATTAATAAACTTGTGTAATTATAAAGAGGAATAATTACAACTGGGTATTCACTGCCTTGGGATTTGTGGACAGTGATTGCATAAGCATGTTCCAGTTCATCCAATTTACTAAAATCATACTTTACTATCTTTCCATCGTCAAACTTTACAGTTAGGATTTCAAGCTCATGATCTATTGCTGTAATAAATCCTGTGTCTCCGTTATAAACGCCTTTGCCCTTGTCCAAAATATCTCCATCAATATCTTTAATTACCCATGAAATGGAGTAATTATTTTTGATCTGCATTATTTTGTCACCCTCCCGAAAAACAGAGTTCCGGAGTTCTATCTCCTTCTTTTTTATGGTAGGTGGATTTAGAGTCTCCTGCAAAAATTGATTAAGGCTATTTACCCCAACCTGCGTTTTTCGCATGGGCGTCAAAATCTGAAATTCAAGTAAGTTATTAAGCTTAGTATAACTGGGAAGCCGCTCTAAAACAAGTTGCCTAATGGTTAGTATAATTTCCTCAGGATTGTTTTTTTTCATAAAAAAGAAATCAGAACCTTTTTCATTGATAACCGGATATTCACCCTTGTTAATCCTATGAGCGTTCATTACAATAGCACTTTCCTGTGCCTGTCTGAAAATCTTATCAAGCACAACCACTTTTATACATTGGCTCTTTATTATATCACGCAAAACATTTCCGGCGCCTACAGAAGGAAGCTGATCGGAATCACCTGCCATGACGAGCTTCATGCCCACAGGAACTGCTTTTAGTAAATTATTAAGCAACAGTATATCCACCATTGAAAGTTCATCTATAATGAGTACATCTCCCTCTATAGGGTTATCCTCATCTTTTGAAAACTCCTGATAACCTTCATCAATTCCAGTAGCTGCATCAACCTGTAAAAGTCTGTGAATAGTTGATGCATCCTTACCTGTTGTTTCGGTCATTTTTTTTGCTGCCCTGCCAGTTGGTGCTGCCAGCACCACTTTTTTATCCAATGACTCAAATAAGCTTATAATTGTTTTTATAGTAGTCGTCTTACCTGTACCGGGACCTCCTGTTATCACAAGAACACCGTGCTTAACGGCTTCCATAACAGCAGATTTCTGTTCTTCTGCAAGCTTTAGTGAGGATTTTTCTTCAAGATTTTTAAGTGTTTTTAGTACCTCATTTTCTGAAACAGCTTCATTATTATAGGCAAGCGCAGCCAGTTTGCTTGCGCTGTTCTTTTCAGCGTAATAATAAGAAGCAAGGTAAACAGCTTCAAAGTCGCTGGTTTTTTCTAGCTTTATTTTGCTGTCAATTTGAAGCTCTATATAGGCTTGTTCAATCAAATCATCAGGTATTTCCAATAGTTCGTTACAATATCTAGTCAGTCGGTCTTTCGGAACAAACACATGACCTTGTCCTGCAAGTTGAGTTAGAGAATACACAACCCCTGCCTTAACCCGGTGGAATGAAAATTTATCTATACCTATAGACAATGCGATTTTATCAGCCAGTTTGAATCCCACACCGGGTATATCATCTGCAAGTTTGTAAGGGTTTGTTTTGATAATAGTTACCGATTCATATTTATATAGATTGAAAATCTTAATGGCAAAATTAAGGGATATATTAAAGTCTTGCAAAAAGATCATAATGTTCTTAATACCTATTTTCTTATTATAATCATCTGCAAACAACAATGCCCTTTCTTTTGTTACACCCCTTAATTCTGCCAATTTCGCCGGTTTTTTTTCTATTATCTCAAAAGTATCTTCTCCAAATCTGTCAACTATTTTTTTTGCAAGCTTTGCACCAATGCCTTTGATAACTCCTGAGCTAAGATAACGCTCTATACCTGAAATGGAGGTGGGAGTAGATTTTGAATAGTTTTTCACAGAAAATTGTTTGCCGTAAACATGATGATTAACGTACTCTCCTGAAAGTTGAATGTTTTCTCCTTCATAAAGCGCAAAGATATATCCGACACATACAATCTCTTCGTCGCTGGATTGGATAGAAAAAACGGTATATCCGTTTGATGGGTTATTAAAAATAATACTCTCTACAATGCCTTCCAATTGAGCTGATTCCAATTAAAAAACTCCCATAATAGTTTTGAAAAATAACCTGTTTATGATTTCATGAAATATTGGCTTAGAAGTATATTATAGCAAAATCTGTCATAACCTGCAACTAAGAACCTGTATCAATCAGGCTGTTACTTGCCTTTTAAGGCAAGCATTCCGTTGCCATTGTATATTTTAGAGGCTTGTATAATCAGTTTCATTATGTCTTAGACGTAATGACAAGAATAGTTGTTAAAATCAAGTTTTAACCTTATTCCATACAAAGGTTTAAGTATTCATTAATGGCTTCCAGATAATGAATATATGCTCCTTTTAATTGTATAACAAATCCATTTTTTTTAAACTCTGTATAAGGAATAGATTTTTTTCCTCCTATTAGTGCTTGGTCATAAAAATGCTGAATAACTTTGAAAGGCAGAAAAAAATATTCGTCTGAAGTTAAAAAATGAACAAGTAAAAAGGATATGCCTTTCTGTTTTTCGAAATCCTTCATAAAGTTTATCTGATGCTCATGAATGTTTGAAATAGGCAGACTATTTTTCGTAGTATCCTTTGCATCAAAACAAATAGGGATACCTTGAACAACACCTATATAATCAACGGTACTTTGTTTTTCGAAATATGCAAGGGTGATATTCCGTTTTTCTTTATCAAACTGCACAGGCGTAATAGGAGTTGGGATCTTTTGAATTAGCGCAAGTCCTGTACTTCTATAATAATCATTAGTTAAGTTTATCATTTCTTCAAGTAGACTACCTCTAAGACCTCTGCTACTCCAACCCATTAGTATCCTCCAATAACATTATTGCTTTTTCTGCTGTATCTTTAACTATTTGGTTATCTGAACCTAATAATTTAGTGATACTTGGTATATAGCCTTTGTTTTTGCTGTTTGCCATAACAGCTAATGCATTTCGTGTTAATTTTGTCTTATTTAACCAACCTGCAGCGGAATCTCCAAGTGAACTTTTTAGTTCTTTTGATGACAAATTAATAATCTTTAGGGGATCACAATGCTTGTAAATTAACTCACTTGAAAGAAATTTTTTGTTAAGAGGACATTGCCTTAAACAAATATGGCATCCGTATAAACTGTTTCCTACTGCTTGCATTTCCTGGACAGTAAACTTACCTGTTTTTTGAGTTAAATAAGAAATACATTTTTCTTTAGTAAAACTCACTTTATCCAAAAGTGCATCTGTTGGACATGCATTAAGGCAGATTCTACAATTCTGGCATGGATCTTGTAATACCGGACTTTCTTTGTCAAAAGGAAAGGATATATCAGTCAAGATATAACCAATATAAAAAAGTGAACCGTATTGATGGTTCATAATAAAATGATTTTTACCATAGAAATACTTACCGCTTCTATAGAGCAGTTCACGATCCACCAATGGTCCTGTATCACTGAAAACTAGGTTAGAATTTTTAGAATTCATTATTTGGTTTATATAGTCTGAAAGCTGAGTAAGTTTATTTTTAAAATAAATATGATAATCTGCTCCCAAGAAATAATCACCAGAGTAGATTACTCCGTTATCACCATAATCGAATTCAAAAGGGAGCTTGTAAGAAACTATAGCTGTTATTATTGTTTTTACACTGTTTAATGTAAGTCTTGGATCAATACGCTTTTCTAATTTGGTTTCTGCAAAGCCTTTTAAATCTAAAAATGCAAGTAAACCCTCAATCCGTTTAAATGGATGAGGGCTAACAAAAGCTAAGTCATCAATACCTAAATTAAGAGCAAATTCCTTAATCTGATTTATTTCATTTTCCAAAGTTTTTTTGTACTTCTTCATAAGATGAATGTGTGCCTATATCATAACATTCGCCGTTTATTTTGTAAGCATATAAATCTTTGCGCTTATAAAGCCATTCAACAAAATATCCGGGTGCGTC
>CAZTAY010000091.1:10037-11714 GCA_964611655.1 uncultured Eubacteriales bacterium | reverse complement strand
AATATTTGTTAGAATTTAATAGTTAAATTAAAAAAAAATAGTAGTAAATCTTAAAAAAATGGATTATTTATAAATTTCTTGACTTTTTGGCTTTTTTCCTTTAATATGATTTAGTTATAAGGTCTATATTTAGGAGGTGAAACATTGGCTAATATTCAATCTGCAAAGAAAAGAATCAAAGTTATTGCTAGAAAAACAATGATTAATAAAATCATTCGTTCTCGAACTAAAACTTCAATTAAGAAAGTTTTAGCGTCAGTTGAAGCTGGAAATATTGAAGCTGCAAAGGATGTTCTTAAAATTGCTTTTTCAGATATTGATAAAGCAGCTAAAAGAGGCGTTTTTCATAAAAACAAAGCGGCTAGAAAAAAATCTCGCTTAACAAAGCTTGTTAATAAAATGGCATAATTTTGAAAAGCAAGAATAACGTCCGGAATTATTCTTGCTTTTTTGTTAAACAAATATTTTCTATTGTGCATCTTATAAATCAATCTAAGGATTAGTATTTAATAATATGTAACTCGGTTTGTGGAATATTGATTTTCGATCTTTCCAAAAACAGCCAGAATAATTCCTTTCTTAGGCGGTAACAGTTTGTTGAATGCAGGTCCAACAATTATTAGGAGTGAATTATATGTCGTACCACATTAGAGAAGCTATACCCTCTGATTCTGTTAGCATAACCAACTGCATGAGGGAATCGTTTAAAAAATATGTACCATTGATTGGAAAAGAACCAGAACCAATGATCTTAAACTATGACGAAGTTATAAGAAACGAATTTGTTTATGTTATGGAAGTAAAAGATACGGCTGAATTAATAGGCGCCATTGTGTTAGCTAACGGTGATAAAGACTTTATGTGGTTAGATATTCTTGGAATATATGATAAATTTCAGAACTTTGGATACGGTAAAAAGTTAATCAAATACGGTGAATCTGTTATGCGTGAAAAGGGTTTTAAAGAAAGCAGAGTATTTACCAATGTTAAGTTTGCAAATACCATAGCTATTTATAAGCATCTTGGCTATGTAGAGTATGATAGGCGAGAAGATCGTGGGTATGACAGAGTATTCTTAAAAAAAACCTTATAAAGATAAATTACATATTAGTGTTCCTTAATTCGGCGCTATCTTTAATTATGTTGGAAAACTTAGATATAATGCTATGTTAATCCTCTAAATCTTAAGATATCGCCTTATATTTTGCATAATAATGATTGAAAATCAAATTATAATGTATTAGAATAGTATCAACTAGGTCGTGTTTGCACTATATGGAAGGGCAAGATTCATGTACACCATTGTAATCATGAACTTCGACCAATAGTAGAAAAATTATGTCTTCTAATCCTTGATTAATACATAGACATAGTAAGGATTACTAAAGACTACAACGTGAATATTTTAACTTATAGTTGTCTTTGATTTTAGTTAGAATTTCATTATAAAGCCGTTTACAAAGTATGTCTATAAATTAGCCACACAAATATTAATACACCAAAAATTTCTATGAGGTGAATTATTTGCTTGAAAATATTGCCATATTAACGATGCTGTTAATTTTTGCTTCGCTTCTAACAGTTGCGGAGGAAAGTCTAAGAATTTTGGCAAACAGTAAAGTTAAAAATCAAACCGAAAAAAAACATAACAAAAACAGTCTTTTGGAATAAGTATAC
>CAZTAY010000091.1:0-10027 GCA_964611655.1 uncultured Eubacteriales bacterium | reverse complement strand
GAAAAAAAAGGTTTTCTATACTCTATATTTTTATACGCCAAAAATCATAAGAACTCTTCAGTTTCAGCATTTCAATTGGCTTATACTGCTGTTATCATTTTTTGCGGAATTTATTTATACCGCTCTTTTTGGCCTTTCATTTCTAAAGTCATACACGATTTAGGATTTGATTATGAAGTCCCGGATTCAAGCTTTATCCCAACCTTTTTTGCCATTATTATAACGGCTGCATTGTTTTATTTTATATCTAAGCTTCTGCCTTCGCTTTTTATATCAAAAAAGGCCGGAGGTGTAGAAAGTGGTGTTATTTCATTATTATTTCTTTCGATAATAATTTTTTTACCACCTGCAATGCTGTTAAACAGTATAACAAACACAATTTTGAGAATGGCAGGAGTAATGCCTAGCGGAGAAACAAAAAAAGTAATTGAAGAAGAAATTAGAAGTATGGTTGATGAAGGCGGCGAAAAAGGTAGTCTTGAACAAGATGAAATTGCTATGATTAATAATATCTTTGAGTTTAATGACAAAACTGCCGAAGAGATTGCAACTCATAGAACAGACATTAATTCAATTGACGCTTATGACTCATTTGACAAAATAATTAAAACCCTCGCACAAGGAAGCCATTCACGCTGGCCTGTTTATGAGGGCAGTATTGATAACATCATAGGCATTTTATATGTACGTGATATTTTAAAGTACATTGTTATTTCAGATGTAGATACGTCTAATATTAGTGAATTCAGTATACGTGACCTAATACGTGAACCATATTTTGTACCTACTTCAAAGAAAGCAGATGAATTGTTTAAAGAAATGCAAGCTAATAAAATTCATATGTCAATTGTTTTGGACGAATATGGCGGTATGATCGGAATTGTTACTATGGAAGACTTGATAGAAGAAGTTATGGGGAACATTTTTGATGAGTATGACGATGAAGAACCTCCTGAAATTGAAATTCAATCAGATGGTTCTTATCTGATAAGCGGTTCCGCTTCTCTTGGAGACATTAGAAAAGAGCTTGATTTAGACATGCCAGAAGATGAATATGATACTGCTGCAGGATTTTTTGTTGGGCAATTAAGGCGTATTCCAGACGAACAGGAAACTCCAGAGGTTGAATATAAAGGATTTATATTTAAAGCACTTGAAATGGAAGATAAACGTATTACCAGAATTTATGCACGGAAAATAACTTGATTATAGCGGAAATGGGTTATAGCAAACTCGTTGCGTAAGACAATTTATAAATGAAATATAGCAAAGCGATACGAGTGGCGTAGGGCGGTGTATCGTTTCATTTGAGCCGAAAAGCTATATAGCTAATTAAATTGAAAATCGGCTATAGTACTTGTTTGTATGAAACAATCTCATATTTAATTGCACCTGTCACAAGAATGTAGCAAAGCGAGTGGCTCGGGCGAATGATTCTGACCGTTTTTGGCCGAAACATCTATAAAGTAAGATCATAACTTTAGGGGGCTTTTCATAATGGTAAGTGCAATTGCTGTTGACCTTGACGGTACGATTATTAATAATGAAAAAAAGATTTCTGAAAAAGACAGAAATGCTATAATGAAAGCAAGAGAATTGGGAATTAAAATTATTGTTTGCACCGGTAGACCACCCTCTTCCGCGATTGAATTTGCAAAAGATTTATCAGGTTCTTCTACAGGTAATTATGTAATTGCATTTAATGGCGCTGCTATTATGGATGTTTCAAAAGAAGAAATTATCAAATCCTTTTTGCTTCCAAATGATCTTGCAGACCCTATAGTTGATGTTGCCAATGAACTAGATTACTTAGTAATTGGCTTTGGTAAAGACAAATATTTCGCCAATATGGGCGGTGATGATCTTACAGGTTATATAGACAGAGTAAAAATACCTATTGAAATAGACAAGAATTTTAATAAAAAATATAAAAATGATTATTATAATATTTTAATAAAGAATAGCAATAGACAAGCGTTAGAAAAAGCAAAAGATATGCTTCATGATTATGCCCAAGGCAAAATGAATATGATGTATTCTGCATCGGTTCTATTAGAGTTTTTTAATCTAAATGCTACTAAAGGAAATGCATTGAAGTCACTTTCTAGCTTATTATCCATTCCGCTTAGTAATATTTTGGCAATAGGAGATAACTTTAATGATATTTCTATGCTAAAAGAAGCAGGTTATTCAGCCGCCGTTGCAAACTCAGAAGATGAGGTTAAGGCAATTGCCGGATACGTTGCAAAAAATGATAATAACAACAGTGCGGTTTCTGAAATAATTGAAAAATTTATTTTTAATTCTTAATTCGGAAGGAAGTGTTGTAATTGAAACTAGTTTTATTACGTCATGGAGAAAGTGTTTGGAACAAAGAAAATCTTTTTACAGGCTGGACAGATGTAGAACTTTCGGATGCTGGTAGAATTGAAGCACGAGAAGCAGGTAAATTATTAAAGGAAAAAGGCTTTGATTTTGACCTGTGTTATACTTCATATCTGAAACGTGCAATAAACACATTAAATATAGCTCTTGACGAAATGGATAGAGCTTGGTTGCCTGTAATTAAGAGTTGGAAGTTAAACGAAAGACATTATGGAGCGCTTCAAGGTCTTAATAAATCTGAAACTGCTGAGAAATACGGCGAGGATAAGGTTAAGATTTGGAGAAGATCGTATCAAACTCCTCCTCCTGCCTTAGAAGAAAATGACGATCGTAATCCATCTTTGCTAAGTCCTTATAGAGATGTTGATAAATCATTACTTCCGCTAACTGAAAGCCTAAAAGAAACTGTAGCAAGGGCTGTTCCCTATTTTGAAGATACTATTAAGAAAGAAATGCAAAGTGGTAAAAGAGTATTAATAGCTGCTCATGGTAATTCCTTAAGAGCACTTATCAAGTATTTTGATAATATGTCTGATGAGGAGATTACAGAAGTAAATATCCCAACCGCAACACCTTTAGTATATGAGTTTGATTCTAGTTTTAAAGTAATAGATAAATATTATTTGGGTGATGAAGCTGCTTTAAAAGAAAAAATGAATTCCGTTGCAAATCAGGGCAAGAAAAAGAACTGATTGCTGCGTTTTCAAGAAAACACTGGGAAACTTTCTTTAGAAGTTTCCCAGTGTTTTTTAATAATCATCCTCAAATTGCTTCATAAGTTTACTTTGACTTACAGTTTTTGGATAGGGTAATGTACCGCCTTTGATCATCTTTATGTCCGTAATTTCAATTTCCATCTTGGTGTTTTGATTTACATATATAAATTTATTCTTCTTTTCCAATTCAAAACCACTAAACATAAACTCATTTGCTTTTTTAATTCTTCCTTTAAAGCCAGGGTTTGAATATTGGAACAGTTTATTACCCTCTTCACCCATAAAAAAACTATAATCACTGTCTATTTCAAAGTCAAAGGCTTCGCAAATTTCAACATGAAATTCGTGCAGTGAATTTAGTGCGCATACCTCGATATTCTTCCAATACCTTTTATCATCTAAATATTTAACCTTAGCCTTATACACCTTTGTGACGCTAGATTCCTTTTCTTCATGCTCTTTTTTCTGATTTACATAATAAATAATCTCATTAATTTCTTCGATAGAAATTTTTCTCGGCAAAGTTTGAAGCGATGATTTTTTATCTTTATGATTTAACAACCGTTCACCCAAACTGGTAAGGCTGAAAACGGCACATGGTGCAAACAAAGATCCGCATACATCAGAACCAAATAAAAGATCCTCAAACACACCTTCAATTTCACTTTCTATGTCATAGTTTAGAAAATAGAGCGGTCTTAATAATTTTAAATAATCACTAAGTGGAGTTATAAACCAGCGATCGTAGGCAATGCCTAGGAAAAATGCCAGATAAATTTGAAAATTATTAGAGTCATGTTCTAATTCTTCTTCATCGATATTAGATTCATAATAATCAAAAATTTTTTTAACATCAAGACCTATTGACTGATATATTTTGTCAAAGATCTCGTCAGTACCATGCTGTTCCTTTAAAATTCTTAAAAGACCTTTTTCTGTCAATACCTCACTGGGAATCGGTAGAACTTCATTCATTTTTATAGAGCTTAATTTTAATGAACAATTGAATATATCTTTAAATATTGAATTTTTGTCTTTTTCAAAGTAATCATCTACTCTACTAGATAGCTGAGCTTTATTTGTGTATATTGCAGGCATATAGCGCATTAAATTTAACATAAGAGAAATTTCAAGCAAAAACTCCGGATAGTAAGGATCGGAGTTAGAAAGCAACTCTTTTAGGTTGTCTATTTCTTTTTGAGAAGGGCTCAATTCATCATCTAGCTCTAGAGTTTTCTTGGAATATTCTAAAAATGAAATTAGATCATTTACAACAGGGTGTTCCTCGAATGAAAGTTGTTTTAGTTCAAAATCAAAGCCCTTTAAGGTTCGACCAACATACAGGGGTTTAGCAGATGTGGCATATATAGAGCCTTCTTCAAATAATTCTTGTTTCTCTATTATATTTGCAGGTGATAATATAGTTTCATCCAGTAAGGCAGAGTGATACCACCTCTTAAACATTACCGGTGCATATTTAATAATCTTTGATTTATTTCTACCTTTTAACCGCCTATAAGCCTTTACAAATTTTTCAGAAAATACATTTGTAATTAATTTAAAGTAATTATTATCAGATTTATTCATTTTCTATTGATTATCCTTACACTACAGTACTGAATCTTTAAAATATTTTAATTAAATTGTAATATTTTTTATCATAAGAATTTTTTCGTTTGTGCCGAAATATGCTTTATAAACAGCATTTTAATTACTTAGTCAATTGATGTAGATTGTATCAGATATGATATTTTTTTGCAATCTAAGAATTACTAATAATTTTCAAATTAGACTAAGGCGGACGTTAAACACTTGACTTTCTAAATAGAAGTTGAATGAAGCACCCTTTACTTTAGATTTTGACCCATACATTAGGGGTCACCCTTAGCTGAATTTTAATGACTTTCAAGAAAATATTATCTGGCTTTTTTGCTTGATATATGGTATCATTTGCGGTATATATAACATCATTTGAGCTTTCATTTGTGGCTTTTTCTAGTAAATATGTGAATTAAGATAATAGATTAGTTTTAATGTAGGTGGATTGACCTATATAATTTGACTTTACTTTGACTTGGGGGAGAATATTTGGAAAAAGTATTAGGTTCTAGGATTGATTTATCTTCTTTTGACACTTCTGTCTCTATAGAATTTAATGATATGATTTCTGATTTAATAAATACTGATGCAGTTCAAGAGCTTTGTTATTATTCTCAGCATTGTGAAACCTCTCGATTACAACATAGCTTAAACGTGTCATATTATAGCTATTTAATAGCTAAGTTCTTTAATCTTGATGCCCGTTCTGCTGCTAGAGGCGGACTTTTACATGATTTGTTTTACTATAACTGGAAAGAAAGCGGTCTAAAGGCTTTTGAACACTCTAAGGAACATCCATTAACAGCACTTGAAAACGCTAAAGAATTAACTGTTCTTAATAAAGTGGAGGAGGACATAATTGTTAAACACATGTGGCCAATGACACCTTCATCTCCAAAGTATCTTGAGTCCTTTATTGTAACGTTGGTTGATAAATATTGCGCCACTATTGAAGTTGTAACGAAAGCATTTTCTAAGCTTTCAGGCAAAAAAAGCCTTGCATTTGGAACAAAATCCATATAATCCAAATCGTTATAAAGCTGTGCGCAAAGTTTTTTAAATTCTTTGTCACAGTTTTTTTATTATTAATAATTTTACTAAAAAATACTAAATAGGGTATCTTAATTATTAAGCTTAATTTTTACTTAAACTATTATAAGAACAGGAGGTGAAATCATTTGCGGAATAAACCTGTAATACTAGTGATTGACGATAATATTACAAGTTTATGCTTAACCTCAAAGTTGATGGAAGATATAGGTTATGATGTAGTAACTGCTGAATCAGGGATTAAGGCATTTGACTTTCTTAAGCGTGAAATTCCAGATTTAATTCTATTAGATATGGTCATGCCAGAAATGGATGGAACTGAATTCTGTAAAAGGATTAAAGAAGTTGATTCTTTTAAACATATTCCAATTATTATTTTGTCTTCAAAGTCTTCAACTGATGATATAGTAAACGGATTACAGCTTGGTGCCGTTGATTATATAACGAAACCATTTAATGCTTTAGAATTATCACTTAGAGTAAAAAACCATTTAGAGACGAAACGTTTTAGAGACGAGGCTTTAGCTTATGCTAATAAGCTGGAAGCTTTAAATGCAGCTCTAAGTGAATCAAACCAAATTATTAGGATGCAAAACGAAAAACAAGCTGAGTTACTAAGGCGTCTTGATAAGGCAGCTAAAACAGATTATTTAACTGGCCTTAAAAATCGTAGGCAGATGTCAGATGAAATTGATAAGCTGATTAAAAACTATGCTGTTACAAACCAATCTTTTGCAATCCTTTTAGGTGATATTGACTTTTTCAAAAAAATTAATGATACTTTCGGGCATGATGCAGGTGATTTCATCTTAAAGTATGTATCAGACGTTTTTATGCAAAATATACGTTTTATTGATAGTGTTTCAAGATGGGGCGGAGAAGAGTTTTTAATACTTGTACCAGGCATAAAAACTTCCGATGCAGTTTCTCTAGCAAATAGAATTAGACTCGCTGTAGAATCAACAACAATTATGTATAAATCTAATGAAATTAAGGTTACAATAACTATTGGAGTTGCCATATTTGATGATGCAAGTGATACTAAAGAACGTTTAATTAAAAGAGCTGATCAAGCCCTGTATAGAGGTAAAAACAGTGGTAGGAATAAAGTATATTTTGAAGAGTAGTAATCTTTAAACTGTTTAAATATGGCTTTTGATTCCCACAAAGTTGCCGAATTGTAGAATTAAAAGGCTCTTAAATCTCGAACCAGCTTTGGCAACCCTATGAATCTATTTTATTTAGGATTGAGGGATTAGCTTGAATAGTATAAGAACGAAATTGATTTTTAGTATGCTTTCAATTTGCATACTAAGTATGCTTTTTGTTGCTGCCTCTAATTTCTTTGTTGCAAAAAACATTATTACTGGCGAGACAATGGATATTTCCAGAGAAATTTTGAATTATAAATCCGAAGCCATTTATGCTTGGTTTGAGTCTAAAATGAGTCAGCTTAGAAGCGTGGGTATAGATATGGTAATATCTGATAACCTTTCTCTGTTGAAGCCCACCTGTGTTGAGCAATCTAAGACTGATGAGAACATATATTCATTTTACATGACAACCGAAGACAATATAGCTTTTTTTAGTGATGATTGGGTACCAGATGAAACATGGATTGCCTCTGAAAGACCCTGGTATCAGGCAGCAATGAGTAATAAAGGCAAGGTAGCGCTAACCGATCCATATTTAGATTCAGAATCAGGTAAAATGATTGTAACTTTGTCATATTATGCTGGCAAAATTCAAGGCAAAGATCTAGTGATTGCAGCAGACTTTTTTATTGATTACTTGATCCAAATGACTTCAGAATCAATTAAATACGAGAATAGCTATGCTTTTTTAGCAAATGAGGATAATTATATTGTATCTCATCCAAGTGACGAATATAAGCCTACTTCTGATTCATTATATAACATGTCACAAATACCCCAATATGCGAACATTAACACCAGTAATGCTGTTTTAGTAGATGACAATGATAATATAAGCAGATATATTCTAGGTAAGGAGATTTCCCAAACCGGTTGGGTTGTATATTTAGCTATACCGCAGCAGGTTATTACCAATACAAGTTTAGAGCTACTTCCTTATGTTATTCCAATTGTTATACTTGCAATTATTATCTCTATTTTTGTAATCATACTGGTATGCAACAAAATTATATTAAAGCCAGTTCTAAGATTAACTGAATCTGCCAAGAACCTTGCTTTAGGAAATCTTAACACCTCAGCGCTTGTGTATTCTAACGACGAAATCGGAAGACTGAGTCAATATTTTTCAGATTCTATAGAAAAATTAAACGATGTTCTAAATAGTATTGCTAGCATGACAGATATGCAAAAGCAAGGAGAATTTGATTATCGAATGGATGATAAAGCTCTAACAGGAGTTTACAAGGAGGTTATTTCAGGAGTTAATGAAATGGCTTCAATATACACTGATAACTTCTTTGATTTATTGGGGATAATGGAAAAAATAAGTGACGGTGACTTTAACGCACAAGTAAAGCAATATCCCGGAAAATTGGCAATTGGCAACGATATTATTGATAACTTGAAAAAGATGTTAGTTAACGTTAATAATGAAATTGATACTCTTGCGTCTTTCGCTTTAAATGGCCAGTTGGATAAGAGAACTGACTTTGAATCATATAATGGAGACTGGCAGCGTATTTTGATTAGCCTTAACAACGTAATGAAAGCAGTTTCTGAACCTATACAAATGGCTTCTCATATTCTTTTAGAACTTTCATCAGGTAATTTAAACGAAAGGATGCCTTCTCATTATCAAGGTGAGTTTAAGCTTATTGCAGATTCTGTTAATCAGACAATGGTCGAGCTTTCTAGTTATATAAGCGAAATTTCAGAAGTACTTGGCTCTGTTGCCGCAAATGATCTAACTCCTAGCATAAACAGAGAATATAGAGGTGAATTCGATAAGATCAAAATTTCAATTAACATGATTATTGAAATGATTAACGGAGTAATTGGAAATCTAAAGAGTACTTCTAACAAGGTTTCTGAAGGGGCTAACGAAGTAACCGAATCAAGTTTCACAGTATCAAACGGCGCTTCTTCACAAGCAAGTTCCGTTCAACAATTAAACGCCACATTGTCACTCATTCAGGATATGACTGAAAGCAATGCAAGAGAAGCGCAAAATGTTTCAGAGATTTCGCAAAAGTCAATGAAAGACGCTCTTGCAGGCAATGAAAACATGCAGAACATGTTGCATTCAATGGATGATATTAGGACAGCGTCTGAAAATGTTACAAAAATACTAGGTGCCATCGATGATATAGCATCTCAGACCAATTTGCTCGCTATTAATGCCGCAGTTGAATCAGCAAGAGCTGGAGAACATGGAAAAGGGTTTGGGGTTGTTGCTGAACAAGTTAGATCTTTGGCTGTACAAAGTAAGAAAGCTGCAAGTGAAACAAATATGTTGATTGCAGATACTATTGACAAGATTAATAAAGGCACTGAAATGGCAAATATTTCATCCGAATCTTTAAATAAGATTGTAACGAATACCGAGGAAATTTCAAAAATTGTCAATAAGATAAAGTCTGCTTCCGACGAACAGAAAGACGCTATATATCAGACAACAATTGGAATCAACCAGATTGCATTAGTTTCACAAACCAATGCTGAAATATCAGAGAAGAATATTATGTCAGCAAATTCATTACTTCAAGAGGCAAACGAATTAAAAGAGCTTTTAAACGTTTATGAATTGAAATAATTACTAGTTAACATTAAACAGTTTTTCTTACAAATGCCGCAAATGCGGCATTTGTTTTCTTATTCTTTACTCCTTTCTTTTTAGGTGAAATGGTTGAAGCAAAGCTTCAAGGTTTTTATAGAACAATATAAAGTTCCATAAAAACATAAATTTACCGAACTCAGAATTTCGACAAAAGGCTTGGCTAGGTGACTTTTCGTGTGAAGTTTCTCTAGGTACTATAGATCTTTTTCTTACAATGCCCCAAAAGCGGCATTTCTGTTAAAATCTTTGTTTCTTTCTTTAAGAATGAAGTTGGGTTCGGGGCAAAGCTCCGAGGTTTTTATCTTACAGTATTAAAGTTCTATGAAAATATAAATTTACTAAACTCAGAATGTCATCAAACGGCTTGGCTTGGTGACTTTTCGTGTGAAGTTTCCCAAGATACTATAGACCTTTTCTTAGAAATGCCGCATTTGCGGCATTTCTGTTAAAATTCTTTGCTTCTTTCTTTTAAGAAAGAAGTGGGGTTCGGGGCAAAGCTCCGAGGT
>CAZTAY010000090.1:0-11927 GCA_964611655.1 uncultured Eubacteriales bacterium | reverse complement strand
ATAGAATGAAACGAGTCATTTAATAGATTTACAATTTTTTCATAATCAGAGTTTAAAGCAAACGAAACCTCATCATCCTTTGCATATACTAAAAAATCCTCAACAGAAACAGAAAACCGAATTCGCTCCTCTCTTTGGAAAAAACCACAGGATTCCCAAAACCCAATTAGTTCTATGGCTAAAGGCTTATCTTTTGTATAAACAATTTCTGCAACTATAGGTTTTTCATGCTGCAAACAAAGGTTTTGTTCTAAGCTCTTTAGATGGTAATACATTCTATAATAATTATCCATATCCTTTAACAGAAAAAGACCGTTAGAATTTTCTTCAAAATATAATCTTTTGTTAATGATTATATCTTTGTAGGATACAGGTAATGTATAATTATTAGTGAACATATTTTTTCTAAGATACGGCTTAATAAGGTTGTTAAGCTGTTCAAAACTAACTAAAAGCTCCACTTTTATACCCTTTCTGAACTTCTACACGGTCAATCTTTCCGTTTGCGTTTTCGGGCATTTTATCTACTCGAAAAATTATATTAGGAAACATATATTTAGGCAATTTATCTGCTAATGCTTTAAGCAAATCAGCTTGATCTATTTCTTTGCTCTGATACACAAGAACAATCTTGCTTTTTTCCTTATCATAAAAGCAAACGGTAAGTTCAACACCTGTTATGGCGTTAACAGCAACTTCAATTTCCCCCAATTCAATGCGCATACCCATATGCTTAACTTGACTGTCGTTTCTGGAGACAAATACCAATTCACCATGTTGGTTATACCTTGCAAGATCACCTGTCTTATAAACTATTTCTCTATAGCAAGTGTTCAAAGGATTTTGTATGAACAAAAGGTCAGTTTTATGGGCATCATTATAATAACCGTGGGCAAGTCCCGTTCCCCTTACATAAATCTCTCCTGTTTCACCGTTGTTTACAGGACTTAGTTCTTCATTCAAAAGCAATATATCCATATTTGCACATTTTCTGCCGATTGGAACACTTTCATCATCCTCAAAAACTCTGTCAACAACATAATAGGCACAGTCTACAGTAACCTCTGTGGGGCCATATAAATTAATGTAACAAGCATCCGGAATAGCATTGATCCATTTATTAAGCTGTTTAGCAGGCATATTTTCTCCTGCAAAGAAAATCTTTTTAAGTGTATTTGGAATAGTTTTACTAAAAACATTAAAATTCGCCAGAAGCTTTATTGCAGAGGTTGCCCACAAAATAGTATTTATTTTATTGTCACTTAAATAGTTAACAAGGGCAAGAGGCGAAGAAAACAGTTTCTTGGGTATAATATACATTGTACATGCATTTCGTAAAGTTATATAAATATCCTTTACGGATGCATCAAAATAAAAAGGCGTTTGATTGCCTATTATATCTTGGTTTGTTAAGTCAAAAGTAGTGCTAAGCCATTCAGTAAGATCAATAACGGATTTATGGCTAATAACCACGCCCTTTGGAACACCTGTTGAGCCTGATGTAAACATTACATAGGCAGGGTCAATGTCTATTATTTGATTCCTTATTGCCTTAAGAGCATCTTCGTCAACAGGGCAAGAAATTGCCTCTGAAACAGACATTGTTAAGCCCATAATTCCTAAGCAATCTTGGCTGTATTCATCAGTAAAAACAGAAGCAACAGGCTTTAAAGAAGAAAGCATAGCTTTAAGTCTTACTTCCGGGGTCTGTATATCAATAGGCGCATAGAAATTACCGCTGTACAAAACACCAAGAAAAGCAGATATACTCCAAATATTGCGTTCAGTAAAAACTGCAACGGGATTGCCTGTTTGACCGCTTGTCCTCTTTATTAAGTACGAGCCGATTGCCTTAGAGGTTTCAAAAAGCTCAAAAAAAGTTAAGCAACCTGATTCATCTGAAAAAGCAATCTTATCAGGAAATGTTCTAGCTGATTCTTCTAAATAATCCAGTATATTAAGTTGCAAGGCAAAGCCCCCTGAATATAAACTTCTATAGCAATTTCACTTTATAATATTTGTCCAAATAAAGCGGCATTGCCTAGGGGTTGCTTTTGATTTTCTATATCAAAGCAACCCACTATATAAATGAGGTTATTTTATCAAAATGACTTGGCACTGTCAACATTTGGTGATTTAGTTAATTCACTGTGTAGCTTGACTATATGAATTATTTTCTTTATAGTTATATTGCAAAATATTACAATATGTTTAACCTAGGGGGAATTTATGAAAGAGTTAAATAAAAAAATCAGCAAAAATACCTTTGAATATACTATGTTTATTGTTGCGTCAATTTGCCTTTTATCTACAATACCATTATCACAATCATTTAATTACCCAGACTCCTATGGATATATTGACATGAGTTTAATAAGAGGAGCGGCTTATCCAATATTTTTGGCAATATTCAGACTAATATTCGGCTCAGAACATTACATTATAGCTGTAATAATATTTCAGAATATTTTTATTGCTTATTGCATTTGTTCTTTTTGTTTGTTTATATATAAGGAATATAATCTAAAACAAATTTACACTATACTGATTATATTATTTTGTCTCGTATGTACTATTTGCCCATCAATATTTTCATCTTCAAAGATTTTTATTAATAATTCAATACTTTCAGAACCTCTTATGATAGGATTGTTTTTTCTAGTTTTAAAACATACTATAACAGCTGTTATAAAGTCTTCTTTTATGCCTATGATCAAAGTAATTTTATTAACACTTGTTATGATAAGTTTGCGAGGGCAGATGTTATCTTTAGTACCTGTTATATTTATTTGTTCTTTATATATTGCAGTAAAGAAAAAAGACAGGCTATTAAAAAGTTCCCTAATAATTGTTATTTGTACAATATTAGTAATGGGAGCATCGTCTTTTATAGAAAAGACCTATCATTACATAGTTAATGGTGTATTCGTTGATACGCCTTTTACAAAGCTAACGGTATTAACAAAAGCAATGTATATATCTGATAAAGATGATAAATTTGTTTTTCAGGACGAATATTTAAGTGATTTATACTCAAAGTTACGTGTTAAGATCGATAAAGAAAAATGCAGCCATGAGTACGCTGAAGGTAATTTATTTAAGCTATTTAAACACTATGAAAATAGTTATGACATAATATTACACGAGAATATTAAAGAGGTCGTATTTGAAAGTGTACATGAATCAGGAACAAGTGATAGCAATCAAATGATGTTAAAAGCAGATGATATAGCTATGGAAATGCTAATCCCTCTTATAAAAGACAATTTTGGAGAATTTTGCACACTC
This sequence comes from uncultured Eubacteriales bacterium, assembly GCA_964611655.1. Lineage (GTDB taxonomy): Bacteria > Bacillota > Clostridia > Lachnospirales > CAZTAY01 > CAZTAY01. Next base: position 8,639 of record CAZTAY010000090.1, on the reverse strand, counting down.
ACAGGTATAAACTATATAATTGGTTTAATTCGCAGCAATTCGATATGGCTAAACAGCGGATGGATAGACGGAAATGATTCAGCTAAGTATAATATTATTAATATTTTAACAACCACAATATCATTTGTTTTTTATCTATCAGCATTAATATTAATTTTCATTCTTTTATCAAAAAGCAAAGAAAGCAAAAGCGCATTGGGTATGATAGTTGTCCTATTATTTATACTATCAAACACAGCAGTGGTTTCATTATCAATTTTTTCTTTAGCTAGATATTTATTCTACACTATTGCGCCTTTTTATATAATATTTTTTCTGATGTTATTAGAATTCAAAAACAACATTAAAAACAATTCAATATTTTAATTGCTCTATATTGTGCCGTTCTAAAGGCTATGATATAATAAACCGCTTCTGAAACCTCATGCCACTTTTTTGCGGCTATTTTTAAGGCACGCTTCGCCAGAACTCTGAAATACCTTTTAGTATGACGAGAACTTGTCTCCTTGCCTGACAAAAAAAATATCTCGCATATACGGCGACAGCAGGTTTCAAAAGAGGGCTAATACATTGCATTTAATCAGTAAATGGAAACACCCCTAGCAATTATACTGCTGTTATAAAGGTAAAAGGAAACAGGAGGCACATATGTCGTCAACAGAAAGGCAATCTAAAATAAGAAACTTTTGTATCGTCGCTCATATAGATCATGGAAAATCAACATTAGCTGACAGGATTATTCAGAAAACAGGATTGCTGACTCAAAGAGAGATGCATGAACAGGTTCTGGATAATATGGAGCTTGAACGTGAGCGTGGTATTACAATAAAATCACAAGCAGTCAGGCTTGTTTATAAATCTAAAAATTCCGGTGAATATATATTTAACCTAATTGATACGCCGGGGCATGTGGATTTCAGTTATGAAGTATCAAGAAGTCTTGCAGCCTGTGAAGGTGCAATTTTAATTGTTGATGCTTCACAGGGAATTGAAGCACAAACCCTTGCAAATGTATACATGGCCATCAATAATGACCTGGAGATTTTGCCTGTTATTAACAAGATTGATTTGCCGGGCGCAGAACCTGAAAGGGTTAAAAAAGAGATTGAAGACGTGATTGGTATTCCGGCGGTGGATGCACCGGAAATATCAGCTAAAAATGATATAAATATTGAAGAGGTATTGGAACGAATCATAACGGATATTCCTGCTCCAAAGGGGAATGAGGATGAGCCCCTTAAAGCTCTTATATTTGATTCCTTTTACGATCAATACAAAGGCGTAATTGTTTTTATAAGGGTAATGGCAGGAGAGGTTAAAAAAGGCGATTTAATTAGAATGATGGCAACTGAAAAGGAATTTGAAACTGTGGAAGTAGGTATTTTCGGTGCAGGACAGTTTATACCAAGCCAGTCTTTAAAGGCAGGGGAAGTTGGTTATTTGGCTGCCTCCATTAAAAATGTGGCAGACACAAGGGTTGGAGATACTGTTACATTAGCTAAAACACCTACAAAAGAACCTTTGCCCGGTTATAAAAAAGCAAACCCAATGGTTTATTGTGGAGTTTTCCCGGCGGACGGCTCTAAATATCAAGACCTAAGAGAATCCCTTGAAAAGCTTCAACTAAACGACGCATCCCTGTTTTTTGAACCTGAAACATCAACAGCATTGGGTTTTGGATTCAGATGCGGATTTCTTGGACTTTTGCACTTGGATATAATAATACAAAGACTTGACCGTGAATATAATTTAGATCTAATTACTACCGCACCAAGTGTTGTTTATAAAATATATATGACAGATAAAACCAAGATGGAATTATCAAACCCAACTAACATGCCTGCCCCAAACAATATTGAAAAAATGGAAGAGCCTATAGTAAAAGCTGAAATCATTCTTCCAACTGATTATATAGGTCCTATAATGGATTTATGTCAGGAACGACGTGGTGAATATCTTGGAATGGAATACATCGAAGAAAAAAGAGCAGTTTTGAAATATCACCTGCCTCTTAATGAAATTATATATGACTTCTTTGATGCTCTTAAATCAAGAAGCAGGGGTTATGCCTCCTTTGACTATGATTTATCAGGTTATACTCAATCAAAACTGGTGAAGCTTGACATAATGGTTAACAAAGAAGTGGTTGATGCATTGTCTTTCATTGTGCATGAGTCAAATGCATATGAACGTGGCCGAAAGATTACTGAAAAGCTTAAAAAAGAAATTCCAAGACATCTTTTTGAAATTCCTATTCAGGCGTGTATTGGAAGCAAAATCATTGCAAGAGAAACATTAAGCGCAATGCGTAAAGACGTGCTTGCGAAATGCTATGGCGGTGACATTACGAGAAAGAAAAAACTTCTGGAAAAACAAAAAGAAGGCAAGAAGAAAATGCGTCAGATAGGTTCTGTTGAAGTTCCGCAGGCGGCGTTTATGAGCGTCCTAAAATTGGAGGAATAACATGCTTCCTATAAGCATTTATATTCACATCCCTTTCTGTGTTAAAAAATGCGCATATTGTGACTTTCTTTCATATGATAAGCTTGGGACATATTCAGGTTTTTATATTAGAATGTTAAAAAAAGAGATTCAAACAAAAGCCATGTTCTATAAAAACAGACAAGTTCCCACAGTCTTTATTGGTGGCGGAACTCCGTCTATATTAACGGGCACGGAAATTTCAGAAATTCTGGATTGTCTTTATTCTAATTTTAATATTCAGCCTGACGCTGAAATTACCATTGAAGCAAACCCCGGAACTTTAAGCAAAGATAAACTTGAGTCAATTAAGACTTATGGAATTAACAGGCTGAGCATAGGAGTTCAGGCGTTACAAAACAGACTTTTGAAATTAATCGGGCGTATATATACAAAAGACGAGTTCCTTAAAAACTATGAGGATGCAAAACAGGCTGGTTTTAATATTAATCTTGATTTAATGTATGCCCTTCCAACCCAAACAATTTCGGAATGGGAAGAAACTCTTAAAATTGCAACTTCATTAAAGCCAGATCATGTTTCTGCCTACGGTCTTATTCTTGAAGAAAATACAAAGATGTTTGACTATGTTGGGCAGGGTCTTATGAACCTTCCCTCTGAAGATGAATATATTGAAATGAATGAGCTTACAAAGAATATCCTTTCAAACTTAGGATATTTTCAGTATGAGATTTCAAATTATTCAAAACCCGAAAAAGAGTGCAAACATAATATAGTTTACTGGCAGTGTAAAGAATACGTTGGTCTTGGTCTTGGAGCACATTCGTATGTTTCCGGCAGACGTTATTGCAATACGGATTCTTTTAAAGACTATCTTGAAGGTGATTTCCAAGAAAAAGACGTTAACTTTTTAACCCCTGCTGATAAACAATCGGAATTTATGTTTATGGGTCTGCGAATGACTAAGGGTGTTAGCTTTAAAGAATTTAAATTTCTCTTCGGTAAAAACTTATTGGAAGAATATGCCGAAACTATAAGTGATTTACGGAAAAAGGGACTTATTGAATACGATAATAATAGTCTTTTTCTAACGGAAAAGGGCATAAATTTATCAAATGTTGTATTTGTTGAATTTTTGTAATGAAATAATTAAATTTGATATAAAATAACACTTGACATTAACCTTTTCAAGTGTTATTTTAGAAACAAAGTTAGCACTCACAAAGACAGAGTGCTAACAAGAGGAAATGTTATTGGTTTTATTTTTGGGGATGGTATTATGCGTTTAAGTGATAGGAAAATTTTAATTTTAGAGGCTATTATTAACGATTATATCGAAACCGCAGAACCCATTGGTTCTCGTACTATTGCCAAAAAGTATGACCTGGGTATTAGCTCTGCTACAATCAGAAATGAAATGAGTGATCTTGAGGAAATGGGTCTTATAATCCAACCTCATGCATCAGCCGGGCGAGTGCCTTCTGATAAAGGCTATAGACTATATGTTGATAAGTTAATGAAAAAACGGGAACTGACAGAAGAAGAAATTGAATACCTTTACTTACGAATTGCAAACAGTGTTGACCAAATTGACTTTCTGATGCAAGAGGCGGCAAAGGCAATTTCAGTACTAACTAATTATACAACAATAATTTCCCAATCTTCGGTCAGTAAAATGTCCGTAAAACATATTCAGCTTATACCTTTTGATGATAATGCAATTGTATTGGTCATTGTAACGGACAATAAGACGGTTAAGAACCAGATAATAAATGTTTCGGAATTTATAGAGCCTGAGGTTTTAACCAGGATTTCAAATATATTAAACTTAGCAATCAAAGAAAAAAGATTTGATTCATTAAGTAATGCAGACCTTGAAAAGATTAAGAAATATACCCCGGGTTATGAAAAGTTGATTGAAACAATTTATAAAACAACAATGGAAGTCCTAAGCGCCGAAGAAAATGCAAGGGTATTTTTATCTGGTGCTAAGAACTTGCTTGAATTCCCTGAATTCAGTGATATTTCCAAAGCCAAAGGTATTTTGCAGGCTTTTGAAGAAAAGGATGTTTTACTTACTATACTGGGTAAATATCCAAGCGACACAATGTCAATTGTCATAGGCGACGAGAATGAAATAAATGAACTTAAGAATTGCAGCGTAATTCGTTCAAATATTAAAATAGGTGAAGGAACTTATGGCAGTATTGGAATATTAGGGCCTACTAGAATGGATTATTCACAAAGTGTATCTATTTTAAAAGGTTTTGCAGCAACCATTGAAAAGGCCATAAAATTACTTACAGGAGGATAACGTAGTTTGCACGAAAATATTGCAAGGAGTGACGATGATGAGTAATGATAAGGAGTTAAACGAAGAACTTAAAAATTCATGTGACTGTGAAGAGCAGTGTGAAGTAGAGACAGAGACAGAACAAGAAACTGACAAACTTGCAGAACTGGAAAAAAAGAATTCCGAATATCTTGACAAACTACAAAGAACCCTGGCGGAATTCGATAATTTCAGAAAAAGAACAGTCAAAGAAAAATCAGCCATGTATGACGATGGTGTTGCAGATACAGTTTTAAAGCTTCTGCCTGTAATTGATAATTTTGAAAGGGCAGTAGCGTCATATAAACCTGAAAACAGCGAAGCTTTTTGTCAGGGCATTGAAATGATTCTTAAACAAATGCAGGATTCTCTTACAACCCTGTCGGTTGAGCCAATTGAAGCTATTGGAGAAAAGTTTGACCCTAATAGACATTTAGCAATATCCCACACAGAGGACAGCGGATATGGTGAGAATGAAATAATAGAAGACATTCAAAAAGGATATAAATTTAAAGATAGAATTTTAAGACCTAGTATGGTCAAAGTCGCTAATTAAGATAAATTATGATTTAGAATAGTTTGGAGGTTAAATATATGGGAAAAATCATAGGAATTGACTTGGGAACAACAAACTCATGCGTTGCCGTTATGGAAGGCGGTCAACCACAAGTTATAGCAAACACAGAAGGTATAAGAACAACCCCTTCAATTGTTGCTTTTACAAAAGCAGGAGAAAGACTTATCGGAGAAACAGCTAAAAGACAGGCAATTACAAACCCTGACAGAACGATTATTTCAATAAAAAGAAAAATGGGCACTAATTTCAAAGTTAATGTAGACGACAAAAATTATTCACCACAAGAAATCTCAGCAATGATTCTTCAAAAGTTAAAGTCTGATGCTGAAAGCTATTTAGGAGAAGCAGTCACAGAAGCGGTCATAACTGTACCTGCTTACTTTACAGACAGCCAAAGACAAGCAACAAAGGATGCAGGCAAGATTGCAGGTCTTGATGTTAAGAGAATTATAAATGAGCCAACTGCTGCTGCTCTTGCTTATGGTCTTGACAATGAAAAAGAACAAAAAATAATGGTTTATGACTTAGGCGGCGGTACATTCGACGTTTCCATTATTGATATCGGTGATGGAGTTATTGAAGTTTTAGCAACAAGCGGAAATAACAACTTAGGCGGAGATGATTTCGACGAAAGAATAATGAACTATCTTGCTGACGAGTTTAAGAAAACAGAAGGCATTGACCTTAGACAAGACAAGATGGCATTACAAAGGCTTAAAGAATCTGCTGAAAAGGCTAAGAAAGAACTTTCAACAACAACTACAACAAACATAAATCTTCCGTTTATTACAATGAACCAAGACGGACCTAAGCATCTTGACATTACCTTAACAAGAGCTAAGTTTGATGAATTAACAGCAGATTTAGTTGATAAGACTATGGAACCTGTTAAGACAGCTCTTTCAGATTCAGGACTTAGCGCTTCCGAACTTAATAAAATAATCCTTGTTGGTGGATCAACAAGAATCCCTGCCGTACAGGATGCAGTTAAAAAATTAACAGGCAAAGATCCTTTTAAAGGCATTAACCCTGACGAATGTGTAGCCGTTGGCGCTGCAATCCAAGGCGGAAAGCTTGCAGGAGATGAAGGCGCAGGGGATATTCTCCTTCTTGACGTTACGCCATTATCCCTTAGCATTGAAACTCTTGGGGGAGTAGCAACAAAGATGATTGAAAGAAACACAACAATCCCTACAAACAAAAAACAAGTTTACTCAACAGCGGACAATAACCAAACCGCCGTTGACATTCATATAGTTCAAGGAGAAAGGCCACTTGCAAAGGATAATAAGTCACTTGGTCAATTCAGACTTGACGGTATTCCGCCAGCACCAAGAGGAGTTCCTCAAATTGAAGTTACATTTGATATTGATGCAAATGGTATAGTACATGTATCAGCAAAAGATTTAGGCACAGGAAAAGAACAAAATATTACTATCACAGCAAGCACTAATCTCTCAGATGATGAAATTGACAAAGCGGTTAGAGAAGCCGAACAATTTGCAGAGCAAGACAAATTAAGAAAATCAGCTATTGATACTAAGAACGAAGCTGATACAATGATTTTCCAAACCGAAAAGGTGTTAAGCGAATCTGGTGACAAGCTTGATCCTGCTGATAAGGAAAAAGTTGAAGACGCTCTTTCAAAGTTAAAGGGTGTTGCAGAAAATGCAAACATTGAGAACATGAACGATACTGATGTTGAAACACTCAAAAACGCAAACGATAATTTAACACAAATCTTCTACGAGGTTTCACAAAAATTATATCAACAAGCACAACCTGACGGTCAAGCCGTTGATCCGAACATGGGTGCAGCTGGTTCAGATGACGTTGTAGACGGTGATTACAAAGAAGTTTAAGCATTTATAAATTTTCAGGCTATAACATAGAGCCTATCCTATGAAGGGTAGGCTCTAGCTTGGATTGATTTCTGTTAAAAGGTTTAAATATAAACCTATTTAAAGCTTCTAACAGCAATCAAGAATTTTCAGTAAATAGGTGGGATGATAGATGGCAGATAAAAGAGATTATTACGAAACATTAGGAGTATCAAAAAATGCAACAGATAATGAATTAAAAAGTGCATATAGAAAGCTTGCTAAAAAACACCATCCGGACGCAAATCCGGACAATAAAGAAGAAGCAGAAAAGAAGTTCAAGGAAATAAGCGAAGCTTATGCAGTGTTATCCGATTCCGAAAAACGTCAGAAATATGACCAATTTGGTCACGGTGCTTTTGAAAACGGCGGCGGTTTTGGTGGCATGGAATTTGATATGGGTGACATATTCAGTTCCATTTTCGGTGACGGATTCGGGGATATTTTTGGCGGTGGTTTTGGCGGAAGAAGAAGAAACGCTCCGTCTAAGGGTGCAGATGTACAGACTAATTTAAACATAACATTTGAAGAATCCGTATTTGGTGTTAAAAAAGAAATTCAAGTGGGAATTGTCGAGGAATGTGAAACCTGCACCGGTTCAGGTGCAAAACCCGGAACATTTGCAGAAACATGCAAGCATTGCGGCGGCAGAGGTCAGGAACAAGTCACAAGCCAGACTCTATTTGGAACAATGTCTACATTAAAAACTTGTAGCATTTGTAAGGGTACTGGCAAAATAATTAAGACACCTTGTCAAACCTGCGGTGGAAAGGGTAAGGTAAGAAGAAGAAGAACCTTTGAAATTGATGTTCCGGCTGGCATTGAACATGGTCAGATTATCAGGCTTGCAGGCAAAGGCGAGGCGGGTGAACGTGGAGGTCCAAACGGTGATTTAAGAGTAGTAATCTCTGTTGAACAACATCCTGTTTTCCAAAGACGAGGTAACGACATTGTTTCAGAGATTTCAATATCAATTACACAAGCCGCTCTTGGCTGCGAACTTACAGTCAAGGCTATTGACAGTGAAGAAAAAATAACAATTAAACCGGGAACTCAGCATGGTCATGTACTTAACATAAAGGGAAAGGGCGTACCCTATTTAAGAAATCCAAGAATGAGGGGCGATCATTTTATTACCGTTAAGGTGTTAATACCAAAAGATCTGACAGACAGACAAAAAGAACTGCTCCGAGAATTTGCAGGTGAATCCAAAGAAGAAACTCATGAAATAAAAAAGGGTTTTTGGGATAAACTAAAGGGAAATTAGTTGTCTGCTTGAAAGGATGAACATATGAAGAAAATTGCCTGTTGTTTGTTGCTCTTGCCTTTCTTGCTATGTGCTTGTAACAATTCAGATAAAGCAAGCGTAACTGGTAGTGAAAAGACGGAAAAGATTGTTTTTTCGGAA
>CAZTAY010000089.1:0-12108 GCA_964611655.1 uncultured Eubacteriales bacterium | reverse complement strand
AAGATTGGGTAAAGATATACTCAAACACATAGGCGCAAAGTTGGCGGGACGAAACTTTTACTACGGGGATAACCCCTTTTTAGAGACTATGTTTATAACCTGCTTTAAGGACCATGAAATCTACTTTTTGTCCATTGGGGATGGTATTAGCAAAAGTAATCTAACCGTTGATCCCCAAAATATCCAACAGTTTACCACTGCCGAAATTCAGAATATAACAACCGGCATGGGCAAAAAGGTTACCATCCATCTTCGGGATGGGGGAACATTTAAATTCAAATATGGGGTAGGTGCAGGAAGCATTTATAGCATCCCAGAAGGTGATAAGCAGCTGGAGAAGTTTTTAAACGCTTTTGCATAATCCCCCAGTGTGGGCCTTCTACCTGTGATGGTAGGGATACGTGCATATCACATTTTCCCCAGCAAGGTTTATAAATGGATGTTAACCGGATGTTTTGAAAATCAGTTCTATTTTTTAGCGGTACCAGTGTGCCAGGCGGAAAGATACTATTTATAAAGTAAGGATGTGATAGGGATGTTTCAATATATGCTGGATTCACAGGAGGCAGAGAATAAAACCTACCAAAAGATGCTTCAGTTTGCTAAGGATTGGCTCCTCCAACATGAGCCGCAAAACACTGCTAAGAATGCAGGGGTTGCCTTTGATGAAGCAACATCCACCTTTCGGTTTGAAAGCCTGGGACAAAAGATAGCTGTGGAGTATCCTTCCTGCCGGGTAACCTTTGTAGAAACGGGAAAAACACCCTATTGGCTGTGGAACCTTATCATGCTGCACTATCTCTATCTGGCGGATGGGACACCGCTGGGTTCGGAGCTAGTCTCTTTTGGCCAACTGCCGGGAGGTTTGGCTCGTGGGGCCGGCTTTGATAAAGACTGCACCGATACCATAGCTAAGGTTTTTGGCCACAAGCCGGCGGAACATGTTCAACTGGCTTGTGAAGCGCTGGGAGCAGTGTTTACCAAATCCAACGCAGACATCTGCGCTGTATTTCCCTTTCTACCCCGTTACCCGGTGATGCTAAAAATATGGTTTGCCGACGACGAGCTGGAAGGATCCGGGAAAATGCTGCTGAACAAGCAAGCACCACAGTACTTATCCTTGGAGGATGCTGTGGTAACCGGTTCCATGATACTAGACTTTTTAATGAAGCAATACCAGCAAATGTTCCCTGACGAGGGCCCCATCCCCCTTTCGTATCGTAACATCATGTATTCATAGAGCAAGGTACTGTGCTGGTTGTGATGCGTGTATAGGTACTGGATGTTTTTTTGCCCTCAGCTTTCTATTTGAGCGTCTACAGGGAATACTGTTTATGCAAGGTCTTTGATGAGACCAAGGAAGATGGAGAGAAGTGGTATTCACTTGAAAAAGGTAACACATCCAGTATATAAGGATTACCCGGAACAACCCTATATTTCGCCGTATAGGGATTTAAAATTATGGGAAAAATACCCTGAGCGGTTTCCCTATGGCATAGTGGATAAGAAGCAGATGCAGCGACTTGCGGAAGGGATTCTGCCAGGGCATGTTGTCCTGTTATGGAGGATACACCTTACCACCTTTACAAATCAATCGGTTATTCCACAGTATTTTGAATATCGATATGGTGTTGATAGTAAAGAGTGTGTGCAAACCTTACAAAAGTTGGGATTTGCCCAAATTTGCAGTGCAAAGGAATCCTTGGATGCCCTAAACATGATTGTATTAAAAAGAATACTGCAGTCAAATGGCTTGGAGACAAAGGGCAAAAAAGGGGAGTTGCTTCAAAGAATTCAAGATAACCTCTCTGAACAAAGGTTAGCAGAACTGTTCCCTTTGCGAAAATATAAGACAACATCAGCTGGGGAAGAACTCATAAGTAAATACGATTCGATTATAAAGAAACATGGACCCAAACGGTAGACGGCAGGACGCTTAACCCTGCCGTCTATCTTTATTCTACGAGTAAGTAGATAGTCTGCCAAACATATTTTCTTATTGTGGGGATAAAATACCAAAAAGAGCAAAGGCGGTGAATGTCCTGAATACTTCCCATCAGCCAAACCGGTTAATTGACGAGACATCCCCCTATCTACTCCAGCACGCATACAATCCGGTACACTGGTATCCCTGGGGCGAAGAGGCCTTGTCCAAGGCCAGAACCCAGGATAAGCCAATCTTTCTCTCTATTGGATATTCCAGCTGCCACTGGTGCCATGTAATGGAGCGAGAGAGTTTTGAAAACAAGGAAATTGCCGCAGTTTTAAATAAGTATTTTATCAGCATTAAGGTGGATAAAGAAGAACGCCCGGATATTGATAGCATCTATATGCGGGTGTGCCAGGCTGTTACAGGCAGCGGCGGATGGCCCACCAGTATCTTTCTCGCCCCTGACCAAATGCCGCTGTATGCCGGCACCTATTTTCCACCTGCCGGTTTTCTGCGTATTTTACAAAATATAGCGGGATATTGGCAGGATAATCGGTCTGACCTTTTGCAAAATGCCCAGGAAATTCTTGCACATATCCAGCAGGATAGGGCTGACAATTACCAGCCCCAAAGAAACTTGACCACCGAGGCATTTGCGCTGTTTTCCCAGAGCTTTGATACCCAGTACGGCGGGTTTGGAGAAGCACCCAAATTCCCATCCCCCCACAACTTACTCTTTTTGATGGGTTATGCTACCGCTGAAAAAGAGCCCTTTGCGCTGGAAATGGTGGAGACCACCCTGCTTTCTATGTACAAAGGCGGTATTTTTGATCACATCGGTTTTGGGTTTTCTCGGTATTCCACAGATGATTATTGGTTGGCCCCCCACTTTGAAAAAATGCTCTACGACAATGCTCTGCTTGCAGTTGCATATCTTGTGGCCTATGAACAAACAGGCAAAGATCTCTATCGTCAGGTGGCATGTAAAATTTTTATTTACGTGGAACGGGAGCTTACAAATGAAACTGGTGGTTTTTTTAGTTCCCAGGATGCGGATAGTGACGGTGTGGAGGGGAAATACTATGTTTTTACACCGGATGAAGTTACCAAGCTGCTTGGCCATGAGGATGGCACCTACTTTTGCCAAAACTTTGACATTACCATTGAAGGCAATTTTGAGGGAAAGAGCATTCCCAATTTAATAGAGCAATCCACCCCGCTGAATACCATGGAGGATTTGCTACCCAAACTCAGTGCATACCGCAAACAGCGCACAAGCCTGCATCGAGACGACAAAATACTCACAGGGTGGAATGCCCTTTTGCTCGGGGCATACGCAACCGCTTACCGTGTGCTGGGTGAAGAATGCTACCTGTATACCGCCGAAACCCTGCTTGCCTTTATAGACACCCACCTTTGGGATGGTGAAGCCCTATATGCAAGCATCACCAGCGGCCGCCGAGGCACAAAAGGCTTTTTAGACGATTATGCTTTTCTGATACTGGCTTTAATCGAGCTTTATGAGGCCACATTTGAGGATAAGTACCTTGAACGTGCACTGCAACTCACCAACAAAACCATAGCAGACTTTTTCGACCAGCAAAACGGCGGCTTCTATTTTACCCCAATCCATGGGGAAAAACTGATTTTACGCCCCAAGGAACACTATGACGGCGCAATCCCCAGTGGCAATTCGGTGATGGCCTATGCGCTAAAGGCTCTTTCTGCACTCACCAAGGACGAAAGCCTATACACCACAGCAGAAAAGCAGCAGACGTTTATGCAGGGCAAGGTATCTGGGTATCCTGCTGGGAGCAGCTTTTTTCTCCTCTCCCAGCTACCACAGCAAGAGATTATCTGTGTACTGGAAGACGCATCTCAAAAGGTGCCCATTCAGGCAGGGCCTGGGCGGTTTGTGCGAATCTTGCAGCAGCCCACCCAACAATACCCATTGCTCAATGGCAAAACCACCTTTTACCTTTGTAAAGGAAAGCAATGTATGCCGCCAGTAAATGAACCACCTGTATTCTTGAATAATCAAAATGTGGCAGACTAACTGAAATAAAACAAAGAACCACTGAACATTTACCGCTTTAGTGGTTCTATGTTTTTTATATAACAGAATTTATAAACAATATCCTATGCAGTTTACCTACTTTTGGTAAACTATTCAGTATAGTTTTTCAGACAAGCCTGTACGCAACAAACTGTTTTACCAATGGAGGAGATCATGCTGTACCAACTGAGCCTGCTTATTATCATTACCATATTCTACATTGCCTACTTTACCAAGCAAATCCTGCTGCGCAAAAATGGAATTACAGCCAATCAACTGGCAAAGGGACAAAAGCCCACGGGAACCAGGCGCATAGAAGCCCTGTTGATTATTGGTAGCTATGGCACTGCTATCCTTCAGTATGCGGGACTATTTTTCAGCCAATACATGCTGCCATTCTCCTTGCCAGCAGGGATTGGGGTGGTGGGACTTATCCTGGCGGCCTGTGGTGTGGCTATCTTTATTGCTGCAATTATCACCATGCGGGACAGTTGGCGGGCTGGGGTGGATGAGAGCCAGCAGACAGCTTTGGTGGCAGAGGGAGTCTATCGCATCAGCCGCAATCCTGCTTTTGTCGGCTTCGACCTATTGTATATTGGCACTATCTTGGTTATACCCAATATGGTGTTGCTGGTGTGTGGGGGGCTTACGATTCTTCTTTTTCATCTACAGATTCTAGAGGAAGAAAAATACCTTACCAAAACCTTTGACCAACCATATATGTTGTACAAGAAGAAAACCCCTAGGTATCTGTTTTTTTAGATGCTGGATAGTTTAATATCCTTAAAGTAAGTACGCAAGTAAAAGCATATACAGTATCTTTATTTTTTGTTTATTATTTTAAAAGCGTACATATTTTACCATAAATCCAGCATCTCGGAAATAATTACATCGGTAACCGCTGCTGAAAGAGCTCCGTCCATTTGGTAGATGGATGTTATAGGATTTTACGCATTGAAATGAAAGACGACTTATTTGCATATCGTTTTTTTGCTGATGTAACCTGATATCCAAAAGCTCGAACGTATTACAATTTATAATTTTTATAATCATATATACTAATTGGATTACTTCTGAAAGAACTATCAACATAAAAAGGGTAAGGTAGATATTGGTCGTATATCAAATACTATATAAGTGGCTAATGCGTGTAATTTTAATAAAAACCATTGAGGTATAAAAAATATATACCCTATACAAAACCCCGTCCCCCTTCAAACAGCAGTTTGTTTCCTGGGGGACGGGGCTTTGTAAAACCTGTTTGTTAGGGAGAAATGCGGTGACGGTAAGGGCTTTTTTCCAGTGTAGGTAGACGTAGAAATACTGGGTAATTTTAGCTTGCAGTCAAAGAAGGGATGACCAAAAGCTGCACCTACATAGTGTAGTCAGGGGTTTTACTCAGAAACCCCTGAAATTTTCCACGGTATTTTGCGGGGAAGTTGAAAATTCTAGCCCTTTAAACCAACTTCCTTAGCCAGAGCTGTAAAAGCTGGCAAGGAGTTCTTTATGGTTTCGATGCTGACACAATAAGCGAGCCTAAAGTATTCCGGAGCGCCAAATCCTTTGCCGGGGACCAAAATAATGTTGTGCTTTAAGGCTATTTTTTTAAACTCGTCGGTATCCGGAATGGGGGAGCGGGAGAATAAGTAAAAGGCTCCTTGTGGTTTAATGCAGGAAAAGCCCAAATCAACCAGGTGGTTGTAGAGCATATCCCGGCGCTCTTTGTAAATATCCACATCCACCACACAGTTTGCCGCTTGCACCAACACACGTTGGAACAGAGCTGGCGCATTGACAAATCCAAGGGCCCGGTTGGCAAAGATCATGGCGTCCATCAGCACAGCAACATCCTTGATCCGGGAATTGGCGGCAACATACCCGATGCGCTCCCCTGGCAGTGATAGAGATTTGCTGTAGGAATATGCAAGGACAGCGTTGTCAAAGATGTGAAGCATACTGGGAAGCACCGCGCCATCGTATACAATCTCCCGGTAGGGCTCATCCGAGATAACAAAGATGGTGCTGCTATATTCCTGCTGTTTGCTCTTTAAAAGTTCGGCCAGTTGCTGCAAAATATCCTCACGATATATAACACCGGTGGGGTTATGGGGGGTATTGAGGATAATGGCTTTGGTCTTTTGGGTAATGCTGTTTTCAATAGCAACCAAATCCGGCTGGAAGGTTTCCGCATCGGTAGCCACCTTCACCATCTTTCCACCGTGGTTATCGATATAAAACCCATACTCCACAAAATAGGGGGTAAGCACAATCACTTCCTCTCCAGGGTTGAGTATAGCCTTTAAAATCACATTGAGACCACCGCCAGCGCCACAGGTCATGATAATATTGTCGCCAGTCAGGTCGCTGCCATTGGTTTTGTTTAGCTGCTCTGCAATGGTTTGGCGCACATCGTAAAATCCTGCATTGCTCATATACCGGTGGATGCCCCTTTGCATAGCAAGCTCCGCCAAGCAAGTCAGCATTTCCGCCGGGGGTTCAGGATCGGGGTTACCGATGCTAAAGTCAAAAACATTTTCTTCCCCAAAACGTTTTTTCAGTTCCACCCCTTCTTCAAACATAGCGCGGATTGCCGAGGAATTTTTTAGGTTTTCCAGCACTTTATTGGATATCATCTTGTCGCCCTCTTCCTGTTATTGTTGATAGGTTCGCAAAAATATCTCCAGTTTTTCCGCAACACTTTGTAGCTGTGCCATCTCCGGCAGATACACCAGCCGAAAGTGATCCGGTTTGGGCCAGTTAAATCCCCGGCCTTGGGTCATCAAGACATGGTGCTCGTGCAAAAAGTCCACCATAAACTGCTCGTCATCCCGTATATTAAACTTTGCAACATCCACCTTGGGGAAAAGGTAGAAGGCTGCTTTGGGTTTTACCGCACTTAGCCCAGGAATGGCGTTGATGGCGTTGTAGATAAACTCTCGCTGTTCATAAATGCGTCCACCCGGCTTTAACAAAGGGTCGGCACTGTTGCAGTGGGCCATGGCAGCTTTAATGATTGACTGTGACGGAACATTGGAGCACAGGCGCATAGAAGCCAACATCTGCAGCCCCTCTATATAATCGGTTGCCTTGGACTTATCGCCGCTCAGGCACATCCAGCCACAGCGGAACCCCGCCACCATATGGGACTTGGAAAGGCCGTTCATTGTCACCACAAACAGATCCGGTGCAAGGGAGGCCACAGCGGTATGTTCCAAATCATCCAATACCAGCCGGTCGTATATTTCATCGGAAAACAGTATCAACTGATGCTGGCGGGCAATTTCCACCATTTCCACCAGCAGCTCCTTGGGATAGAGAGCACCGGTGGGGTTGTTGGGGTTGATAATAACCATTGCTTTGGTGCGGCTGGTGATTTTGCTGCGGATATCTGCAAGATCGGGCAGCCACTCGTTTTGCTCATCGCAGGTATAGTGTACAACAGTTCCCCCAGCCAAGGTAGCTGCGGAGGTCCACAGAGGGTAATCCGGTGTGGGAATCAAAATTTCATCCCCGTTATCCAAAAGAGCCTGCATAGTGATGCTGATAAGCTCGCTGACTCCGTTGCCTGTGTAGATGTCCTTTTCAGTTACCCCTGGAATTGCCTTGGATTTACAGTATTCAGCAATGGCCAAACGTGCTTCCAGCAAGCCTTTAGAATCCGAATACCCTTGGGTATTGCGAATGTTGCCTACCAACGACTCTACCACAAAGTCCGGAGCGGCAAAACCAAATGGCGCAGGGTTGCCGGTGTTCAGCTTAATGATAGGGATTCCCGCCGCTATCATGCGCTCCGCTTCATCTAAAACTGCGCCGCGGATGTCATATCCAACATTGTTGAGTTTGCTCGATTTTTTAAATGTTCGCATACAATAGAATCTCCTTATCTTTACGGTATTGGTTGTTGCTTGCTGGCTGAACACGGAAGATATGTACAGTGGGTATTCAGTATATTATACAGAGTTTTTATCTGAAGGTAAAGCATTTGTGCAATATATTACTCTGGCACATAGGGTAGAATTTCAGCTGAAGACAAGATGTTAAAGTACTAGTGGGCAATCTGGGTAGCACGGGCCTTTAGTTACCACTGTACCAACTGGGCTTAGCGTATTGCAAATACTACTAAAAATAGGTACAATACAAAAAAACACTGCCTTGCAGTGCCGGGATGGGAGAGAAACAATGATCAGGAAAATCAAAAAGCCTTGGGGGAAGGTTCCCCATATTTTCGTGCTTCTGTTTTCTCTGGTGCTGATAGCATCAATTGCAACCTACCTAATACCGGCTGGTGCCTATGCGCGGATAGAGGACGCTGCAACCGGACAAACCTTGGTTGTTCCGGGCAGCTTTCAGCATATCCAACAGTCACCGGTGGCCCCATGGCGGATACCCATGCTATTTGTGCAAACACTGGTAAGCAAATCGGTGGCTGAGCTCATTTGCTTCATCCTCATTATTGGCGGTTCCTTCGAGGTTGTCAGGGCCACCGGTTGTATACAGATGCTGTGCAGAAAAGCGATTGGAGTATTTCAATCAAAGCCTTATTTGGCGGTTGCGCTTATCATTATATTGTTTTCCATTCCGGGATTCACCATGGGTATGACCACGGTGGGTATTGTGTTTGTGCCCATTACCATTGCCACCGCCCGGGCGTTGGGATTCGATGATTTAATTGGTATGGCCATGGTGATTGTGGGGACAAATGTGGGGTTTGCTGCCGGTATTTTTAATCCTTTTAGCGTGGGGCTTGCCCAAACCATAGCTCAGTTGCCCCTGTATTCCGGTGGTTGGATACGGTGGTTGTTGTTGTTTGCGCTGCTGGCTGCAGCCTGTATCTATACCACAAGGTATGCAAACAAAACCAAGGTAGCAGTTGCGCCCAGCACAGATCCGGATCTCGTACCGGTACTGGGCATAGGGGAGCAAAAAAATGCATTTACCCCTGTGCAGGGGATAGTGTTGGGGCTGTTTTTCTGTGGGCTGTTTCTAATAGCTTACGGTACATCTCAATGGAAGTGGCAGATTCCCCACATATCGGTGGTGTTTTTGCTAATGGGGATAGTAGCGGGTCTCATTGGCCGGCTAGACCCAGACACCTTGTCTGAAACCTTTGTAGCAGGGGCTAAAAAGATGGTAAAGGGTGCATGTATTCTAGGCATAGCAGCCACCATGCGGGCAGTGCTCACCCAGGGAGGCATTTTGGATACTGTCGCCTTTGTACTTACCGACTTTACCTATCGGCTTCCGTCATGGTTGCGGCTTCCCAGCTTGTTTTATGCCAACGCGGTGTTGGACCTGCTGGTTACTTCCGCCACAGCCCATGCCACAATTGCCATGCCCATTATGGTGCCTATGGGGGATTCCTTGGGCTTTACCCGGTCATCGGTTGTATTTGCCTTTCAATTGGGGGACGGGCTGGTAAACCTCACCTCGCCGGTTTCCACAACGCTTACCAGTACCTTGGCAGTGTCCGGGGTATCCTATGGCAGGTGGCTGCGGTTTTACCTGCCACTGGTAGGCATCTATATGGCAATAGGCACTGGGTTTATCTTTTTAGCAGCAGCGGTTGGTTATTAAAGAGGCCTTTTAGAGACAGGCCCTGTACTGCCGCGAACCACAAGCTTAGGGTTAAACATGGCGTGTGGCTCCACTATAGCTGGTATTTCTTCCATAATGGAAAGTGCCAGCTTAATCGCATACTGGCTGATTTCTTCTCGGGGCATATCCAGAGTGGTGAGGGATATGCTGTGAAACCGTGAAAATTGCAGGTTGTCGTGCCCCACCACCGACACATCTTCGGGAACGGATAGCCCTTGCTCCTGTAAAGCTTCCAATACGCCCATCGCCATCAGGTCGCTTGCGCACCAGATGGCGGTGGGCATATTTTTTTGTTGTATCAGTTTTTTTATTAGCCGATACCCGGCTTCCAATGTTTCATCGCTGGTTCCCTCCCAGTAAACACGGGGAGTGAGTCCTAGGGCACGTATAGTCGCAGTATACCCATCCAATTTTTGCTGTATGGTTAGGTTTAAGGGGTTGTATAAAAACAAAGCAATATCCCGATGCCCCAAGCTATAGAGATGCTCCACAGCCAGTTTTGCGCTGTGCCTATAGTTGTGTTTGATACAAAACTCTTCTTCAAAGCTATTTTTGCCCCCAATAAATATAATGGGCACAGTTCCACGGCAGATTTCTTTAATATGGGCAACATCGCTGGATACAGGTGCCACCAGCAAAGCCCCCACACGGTTTTCGCACATCATGCGGCAATAGGTTTTTTCTAGATCTATGCTGCGTTCACAGCTACCCAGCAACACACTTTGGCCATAAGCCGCAGCTGCTATGCTCACCGCATTGAAAAATGGTCCATAGGCCACATTTTCACCTATGCTAGGCACTATCATGCCTATATTGCGTGAGCGTTTGGAAGAAAGGCTGCGGGCATTGGCATTGGGTGTATAGCCCACCTCCTGGGCAATTTGTTTTATACGCTGGGTGGTGGCCTGGGAAATATCCGAATATCCCCGCAATGCCCGAGAAACCGTAACATGGGATACACCCGCTATTTTTGCAATGGTTTTTATGGTTGGTTTCATTGGTTATACCTACTGTTATGAATTTTATGTAAATGGTAGTACTTAAATGTATTACATTAGTATAGCACAAAAAAAACGGCAAGGAAATATTGGAAACTATCAAGGCTTTTATGCAATGAATAGGAAGATAGTCTAGAAAAGCTATTGCCATAGGAGGGAATATATGGTATATTTTACTTACACGTGAAAGTAATACGTGAGAAGGGAGGAAAGTAACCCAATAAGCCAGGGCAACCCCCAAGAAAAACAATTGAGTGAGGAGGAAAAATACCCATGATCCCCCGAATGACGCCAACAAAATCCGTAAAGCAAATCCTATCGGTATGTACAGCGGTCTTTCTGCTGCTGAGCACCATGTGCATCCTTGCACCCACCATGCAACTTTCGGCAGGTGCGGTTTCTCTTGGCGCAAGCTTTGATAGCTTTTCGTATGATGCCACAGGGCAGGAAAGCACCAACTGGAACAGCATCTCCACTTCCAATTGGGTATTGGAAGATGACGGCAGCTATAGCTATACAATAGAAGTAGATAAATATGCCGTTTGGCCCCAAGCCTTGCAGGTGGCCTACAGCTATTCCGGTGACAGCATTACAGCGCCGGACGGGCAAACCGCCAAAAACGTAGCCAAAAATGACAAGCACTTTTTATTCTTTGACAATGCGGACGACACCAAGACATTTACCTTAGTCAACGGTGAACTAACCGCTCAGTACATCATTAAGATGCAGCAGGAAGCAAGAGAGGAGGGCGACGTTCAGCCCACACTGAAAAAACTTGGCATGACCATTGGGGAAACAACCTATTATGCCACCGAAAACCAAAACGCTATAACACCCTACACTCTGTTCCCCTTTCCCATTAAAGACCTTTACATAAATCTGCCTGACAGCGTAACCAGCCAACAAATCTTAGATGCCCCCATGACCTTTGCGTTGGAAGGAAATCCGCAAATTATTGCCGACGAAAACGGCCGTGTGGTACACCAAGGTGGTAAGCCCTTTATAACCGGTGCTGGTAGATATTATTTCTATGTGGGCAATCCTGAGCAGTTGGACTCCAACCGGACAAAGTATAGGGTGTTTATCTCTAACAACCAAGGAGGTGGAGGAGGTGCAGGCCCCGATTCTTTGGGGATGCATATTTCTGCGTATAAATCAACCGATGAAACATGGTATACAAGCGACAATAGGCAGCTTTCTGAAAACCAGGTTACCGCATTCAACATTAACTTCCCTATGTCATACTCGTTATCGGATACCTATGTGATCAGTAATTTCTATTTAAGCAATTCCGGTTCTTATCAAATTGATACCATATGGGAAGGGCATGGGGAAAGCGGCACAGATATCTACCAAGCTGTGCAGGAGCATACATACACCACCACATTAAATCAACCAAAAGACTACACTGTTCAAATATCCCTTAAATCTGACCCTGAACAGAAATTTACCAGGAAGATACGCCTGACTGCAACCAACAACGCCTCTTCAGATAATTATTTTTATCCAGAAGCATTTTATCTTCCTGG
>CAZTAY010000088.1:0-12171 GCA_964611655.1 uncultured Eubacteriales bacterium | reverse complement strand
AGAGTTAAGTTTGAAAAATCGTATAAAAAAATATTAAAAAAAGCAGATGAAAATTAGTGGATGAACAGCTTTATGAACAAGCTAAGAATATTGCCATTTCCTACATAACATATGCGCCAAGAACAAAAGCCCAGGTTTGCACACGCCTAAAAGAAAAAGAATTCCCCTGTGAAATTATAAATGCCGTGGTTAAGACTTTGCTAAAATACGGATTCATAAACGATGAAAAGTTTGTCAGGGATTATATAAATAAGTGCGGACGCAAAATGTATGGCAGAGAAAAACTTGCATATGACTTAAAGCAGAAGGGCATTGATATAAATGATCATAACCTATCGGAATTTGACGAAAATGAAGCAGCTTTAAGGCTGCTTATCAAAAAAACACAAAAGTCGTCTGAAATTGAAGCTGGTGACAGGAAAAGACTTAGCTTGATGCTAAAAGGCAGAGGCTTTTCATATGCGGCAATTACGGACGCTTTTAAAAAACTGGATGAAGGTTTGAGATAATGTTTGCAATTATTACTATTGTTATATTAGTGGCTATTGACCAACTAGCAAAGTTTTGCGCATTGCAATGGTTAAAGCCTGTTGGTTCTGTGGCTGTTATAGACGGAATATTAAATTTTACTTTTGTTGAAAATGACGGCGCTGCATTCGGTATTATGGAGGGTATGCGTTGGTTATTTGTATTGGGTACAATTCCCGTTATCATTATTATTATAATGTATTACAGATCCCTTCCCAATTATAAACCCCATACATATATGAAAATTGCTCTAATAATAGTGCTGTCAGGAGCTGTAGGCAATTTTATCGACAGGCTTTTAAGAGGCTATGTTGTGGATTTTATACAATTTAAATTCTTTGAGTTTCCGGTGTTTAACCTTGCCGATTGCTATGTTACAATCGGTGCGTCCATTATTTGTTTCCTAATGCTTTTTGTGGTGAAAGACAAATGACAGAATTTAAATTCGTATATGATCATGATGAACAGTCACGCCTTGACGTGTTTTTAAGCGAAAATATTCCGTCAGTGTCAAGGGAACGCCTTAAAAACCTGATAACACAGGGTGCAGCAAAAGTAAACGGAAAAAATGCAAAACCCTCGCATAAGCTTAGTAAGAGCGATATTGCGGAAATTGCATTGCCGGAAGCAAAACCTCTTGATGCAATTGCAGAGGATATTCCTATTAATATCATTTATAAAGATCAACATTTACTGATTATAAACAAAGCAAAAGGAATGGTGGTTCATCCTGCTCCTGGCAACTATTCGGGCACTCTTGTAAACTCACTTTTGTATCATTTTAAGGACGAGCTATCAGACATAAACGGAGTGTTAAGACCAGGTATTGTCCATCGTATTGATAAGGACACATCGGGACTTTTAATGGTTGCAAGAACAAACCAAACCCATATGCTTTTGTCTGAACGACTTATGAACCATGAAATTCAAAGAACTTACAGAGCCATTGTTCATGGCAATTTAAAAGAAGATTACGGCAAGGTGGATGCGCCTATAGGCAGAAAACCCTCTGATAGGATTAAAATGGCAGTTGTTAAAAATGGCAAAAACGCCGTCACTCATTATAGGGTACTTGAAAGACTAGGCAAATACACTTATGCAGAGTTTGCCCTCGAAACTGGAAGAACACATCAAATCCGTGTGCATATGGCACATTTGGGTCACCCTATCTTGGGAGACCTGGTATATGGCTCCGGCAAACAATTATCATCTGAAGGTCAAGTCCTTCACGCAAAAATACTAAGTTTTATACATCCTATTTTTAATTATAAAATGACATTTGAAAGCGAACTACCTGATTATTTTGAAGAAATACTTAGAAAGATTCGAAATATGAAGTAGGCTGGACTTAGAACCGCTACAGGTTCTTAGTTTTTGCAGCCTAGGGAAGGGGATTTTCTGTGAGTTATAAGAGAAAGGACTTTCTCGGTCTAAAAGACATAAGCGCCGACGAGATTCATAACATCCTTAAAACAGCGGACACCATGAAATACTTGCTAGCAAAGAAAAACAAACGTTCTCCTCATTTGCAGGGCAAGACCATTGTAATGCTGTTTTATGAAAAAAGCTCAAGAACCAGACTGTCATACCAACTTGCCGCGCAATACCTTTCTGCAACCATTGTTGATATGGATACGCAAAAAGAAAGCATCAGGGGCGAAACGGTTTACGATATTGGTGCAATGACTGAACAGATGGGCGCTGATTATATTATTTTAAGACACCCAACAGCAGGCACAGCCAAGTTGCTATCCAAAACTGTTAACGCATCTGTTATAAATGCAGGCGACGGCAGGAACGAAAACCCCACACAGGCGCTTTTGGATTTAATGACCATTAAAGAGCGTAAAGGCGAGTTTGCAGGACTTAACGTAACCCTAATAGGCGACGTTATGCACTCCAGAGTGGCAAAAAGTGATATGTGGGCGCTTCTAAAGCTTGGCGCAAAGGTTAAGGTTGCAGCGCCACCCACCCTAATACCGCCGGGGCTTGAAGACTTTGGCATTGAGGTTTTTTATGACGCAGCAGAAGCAATAAAAGACGCTGATGTAGTCCTTTCAGTAAGGACCTATGCAGAAGGTCATAATAGAAGTTTTTTACCGTCCCTTGACGAATATAAAAGCTTTTTCAGAATAAACAGCAAGCTATTAAAACAAGCAAAACCGGGAGCAATAGTTATGTATCCCGGATATATAAACAGAGGCATTGAAATTTCTTCAACTGTAATTGAAAGCGAACAATGCGTTATAAACGATCAGGTTTTAAACGGTGTAGCTGTCAGAATGGCAATTTTATACATGCTTTCTCTAAGGGAGGCTGATAAAAATGAATTATAGTCTGATTAACGCAAGACTTACTTTAGAAGGAGAACTTACTGATATTTATGTGGAAGACTCCGTAATAAAAGAAATTGGAAAGGGCGCAGCCAAGGACTGTCAGGTAATCGATGCACAAGGTGCTGTGGCTGCTCCAGGCTTTGTTGACATGCACTGCAGCATAGGAATGCCCGGCTATGAAAGCATTGAAGAGCTAGAAGCAATTGTTGATGCTGCTCTTGCAAGCGGTTATACCCATATTTCAACCTCGCCCATGACAAAGCCAGTGGCAGATAATAGAATGGTAATAAGTTTTCTGAAATCTCAGATCGACTCGTACAAAAGCATAACCATACTCCCCTACGGTTCTGTGTCAAGAGCAGGAAAGGGCAAAGAACTTGCGGACATAGGAGAGATGCGAAATGCCGGAATTGTAGCAGTATCTGACGGTGGAAAGACTATTAAAAAAGCAAATTTATTAAGGCTTGCACTTAAATACACAAAAATGTTTAACCTTCCTGTTATCACAAGCTGCGAAGACGAAAGCATGGTCACAGAAGGAGTAATGAACGAAGGGCTTGTCTCAACTAGAATCGGTCTTGCAGGAATGCCTCGCGAAGCTGAAGAGGTTATTGTTGCAAGGGATTTAGTTTTGTGCGAACATACCGGTGGCAGGCTGCATATTAACAGTGTTTCCACAAAGGGTAGCGTAAGACTTATAAGAGAAGCAAAACAAAGGGGTGTAAACGTCACCTGTGACACATCACCTCATTATTTTGCACTTACGGATTCCTGTTTGGAAACCTATAACACATTCGCAAAAACAAGACCGCCACTTAGAACAAAAGAAGATACTGAAGTCATAATAGAAGGACTTCTGGACGGAACAATTGATGTTATAGCTTCAGGTCATGCACCCACTACGATTGAGAAAAAAAGAAGGGAGTTTGACGAGGCTGAATTCGGTATATCCTCACTCGAAACGGTTCTGCCCATTTGTTATACACATCTGGTTGAAACCGGCATAATGAAGTTTGAAAAATTAATTGAGAAGCTCTCGGAAAACCCTGCTAAAATACTTGGTATAAATGATTTCGGAAGGCTAGAAAAAGGTAGCTTAGCAAAGATTATATTACTTGATCTAGACAGTGAATATGTTATTAAGGGTGCGGAATTTAAGTCCCGGGCAAAATACACGCCATTTGAGGGAATGAGAGTAAAGGGAAAAGTTGTTAGGGTTTTATATTAGACTTTTTCTTTTCATATGCGTATGTACTCATAAATACGAGTATATATTAACAGCAAAGGTTTGTAATTTTATTTGTTATAGCAAACTTTTGTAGCATGAAAGTAGTGATATTTATGTCAAAACAAAATAGGTACGTCTGTTATGCAATTTTAGTGTTATTAGGTCTTTATATGTTTTTTGGCTCATACTCAATTTTGTTTAACATTGCGGCAGGGGGGGCTCTCCTTCTTTTATATGTAACTAAAAAAAAGAAATGGGCGCTTGCTCTAGGTATTATAGTTTTATTGCATGCAATTCCCATGGCATTATCTATAGTGCCAATTTTAGGACCGGGTAAGAATTTCCGTGTAGCAGCATTGTTTATAGCTCTTGGATGTATATTAATAGCTCTTTACAAAAGAAAGGGTAGCATTAATTTTCTAATCCCAGGCGCAATTCTGCTTTGGATGGGAGTTTGTGTTTTTGTTTCAAAGATGATTGGCGGCATATTAATGAAACCGTTGTTTCTATTTTGCTTGGCAGCAGCGTTTATATGCATGTATGCAATAGCCAAGGACAAACTAGGTAAATGGCCGGCAATAGCCTCAGCAATTTTGCTTTGGCTTGCGTTTTCAAGGTTTTAGGGTAAGTTTAAGTCTCAAAACTAGAAGTCTGTGTGATATGGTCGATTTATCAACTGTTTTTAGTTTTTGGCTCTAGCTACAAAGGAGGTTTAAAAATGTCAGAACAAGGCACAGTTGTTAATGTTAACGGAAACATGGCAACTGTTGAAATGATAAGGACAGAGGCTTGCGCAAAATGTAAGGCTTGTATAGCAGGTCTTTCGGAAAAAAAAATGTACTTTGAAGCAGAAAACGACGTAATGGCAGAAGTTGGTGACATAGTTGCTATAGAACTGTCTGCGCAAGGCTTTTTAAACGCAACAATAATCATGTATGTTTTCCCCCTTTTAATGACTATGGCAGGTTTTGCAATCGGTTGGTTTTTTGCGCCGTTTCTTCCGTTTAATAAAGATTTGTTCATATTTTTTGTGGGCATAATCTTTATGGTTATAAGTTTTTTAATTATAAGGTTAAACGAAGGCAAGATCAAAGACCGCCAAAAATACATGCCGGTAATTACTAAAAAGCTGTAACAAAATATACTCCTTGTCTATAAAATAGTAGTACTACAAAGATATTCAAGGAGTATTTTTATGAAAGAAATTGCGCTTAAATACTATGACAAGGGTGCTGGATGCTCTGGCTGTATTTTGATTGCAGCAACAGAGCGTTTTGGCATTGAAATAGACGGTAAACCTTTTGAAATGACAAAAGCATTAAACGGCGGGCTTGGGGTTGGTTGTGTTTGTGGCTGCATACTGGCAGCTATCATGGTTTTCGGTCTGCTCTTTGACGAGGACAAGGCAAAGGAACTGCGTCTAAGACTGCTTCTTGAAATACAGACAAAGGAAGGCTCCATTCATTGCAGCGAACTAAAAGGTGACAATAAAGAAGATGATTGTCATAGTATTGTGGCTGGAATTGCTGACATATTGGAGAGATTAGTAGTTGAACAATTGGCAGAGGAAATGATTTAAGGGAAAGTTAGAAGCAGACTGTAATTTAAGCAGTTTGCTTTTTTGTGTTTATGAAAAGTAATAACTTTGAATAGTGTAATATAGCGGTGGGCTTTCGTAGATCAAGGTAGAAAAATAAGCTATGCCCATAAGTAGAATATATTAAAGATAGACATTGCAAGTTTATTTTTAATTTAATCATTCTTTGAATTACTGTTTTACTTGAAATTGATATAACTGACGATTTCATATATAATCTTTTATAGAAATGCCGCAATGCGGCATTTCTAAAGAATGTTTATTTGTTAAAACTAAATTATCCAGGTTTGTGATTCGCCAACTGCAAGACTTATGCCTGACGCAATCTCACCAAGGACATCATCATTTACTGCTACGTTTGTAAGTGGTGTATTTCCTGTGTTGGTAACCACGTATTTAAACATTGGTGTTACACCATCTGGAAGTAACGGACCTTTTGGAGTTGTTGAATGTATCCAAGTTACGCCGTTATCCACTGATACATATTTTAAAATACTGATTCCCGGTAAAACAGATGCATCGCCTAAATAGTATGATACATCGCTAGCCGTAAGCGTTTCTTCACCAAATAATGCTGTTACCGTAGCTGTGTTTTCATGTGCCCCTTCTTCCCAAGGAACAATGATTCCAAGCTCAGCTTTATTACCTGCCGGTAGAACCGCAATAGAACCAATATTGCCATATACAGTATCTGAGACTGAAACGTTTACCAAGTCTACGTTGCCGGTGTTTATAATTAGAAACTTAAACTGAGGCGAAATATTGCTAGGAATAGACGGTCCCGGAGGAGTGCCAACTTCTAACCATGTATTTCCGTTATCAGGTGAAACAAGTTTAACTAAATTAATTCCGGGAGCAGCTAATACGCCATTGTAATAAGCTGTACTCTGATCGGTTACTCCTTGATCAGAGGTTGCTGTAGCTGTATTAACATGTTGCCCTTCCTCCCATGTTGCTGTGTAGAGGTCAAATTCACTTTCGCCAACCTGTAAAATATCAAACTGGCTCACAAGACCAAATTTATCATCGGTGACTACCACGCCGGTCAACTGTTCATTTCCGATGTTTGTAGATACAAACTTAAATATCGGCTGCACTGTTGATAAAATATCAGGTCCAGGCGCTGTGTTTGCTTCGACAAAACTTAACCCACCGTCAGTAGAGACAAACTTAACAATTTGGAGTGCAGGGATTTCTACAGGCACACCTACATAATGAGACATGTCAGTTGACGACACTGTATCAGTACCGTATGTTCCTGTAGCAGTTGCTATGTTCTCGTGCTGACCTTCAGTCCAAGGCTTAATGATTACCTCGTTAAAGGATTTGCCCACATCCAAGTTTCCACCTAAGGAAATGACGCCATAAACACTGTCTGTAACAGACACAAATGATAAAGGTACATTACCAGTGTTGGTTATTACGAACTTAAACTGTGGTTGTACATTTGAGGAGATATTAGGACCCGGTGCTGTTTCAGCACTTATCCAGGTTACGCCGCTATCAGGCGATACATATTTACTAATGCTAATGTCTGCTTTAGAAAGGGTGGATGAATTAGGATTAACATACACGCCTCCCGATTGAGCCGTTAGAACAAACCTGCTTGTAATTGTATACCAACCACCAACAAATGTTGCATCGCTAAGTGACGGCGTATCGCCATACCAAAGTCCTTTTACAGGGTCATAGTTGGTAGGTTCGCCTGTAGTAAGCCAGTAACCGGTATAATAACCTCCTGCACTCCAGTCACTTCCTCCAGTAATAAGGGGGCCTGTTCCGTTGTTATAACGAGGGCCTTGAGGATAAGGTGCTACAGGGGTACTTCCTCCTCCTGCTGAGTCAATTTCTCCTGCAACGTTAATAAAATTGGTTGCAATAAGTCCGCCATGAGGTACAATTGCACCCCCTTGATGGAATCGGACTCTTCCCTGATAACCATTTGACGGATCTTTGTCCTCATCCCAACGCAAAATGTAGACATCTCCCGGATCTCCAGTTATGTTAATTTTAGTATTAACATCGAAACCTGAAGTGATGTTTATAACAAAAACTTCGTTAATTCCGTTGGTTGTATCCAGACCGTCAAGTGACTCTGCACTTCGGTTGTCATATCCAGGGGTTACATTTAAGCCGTTGATCTGGTGAAACGCACCTACAAGACTTGTTCTAAGACCATCGATCAAGTTTGCTTCATTAAATAATGCAAATGCCTGACCGGGGTTAGTATCCACAATATCCTGCCAATCTCCGAGGGTTGAAGAATTGGTGTAGATACTACCGGCATATGGAACATTAGAGTTTGTTTGCATGTTTGCGCTAACACCGTTTACCGCGCAATTACCAAGATATCCGTGTTTTGCGTCGTGCCAATCTGCACGAGCACTGCCGTTTTCGAAGAAAAACAAATAATCTGTAAGTCCACCAAAACTAATTCCGCCTATGATACTCATACTTTTTCACCTCCTATTGTGTGGTAATAAGCCCGGTCGCTTGCTGTGACAATTCCGCCGTCATATTCAGCAGTGACAGTTGCTGTGTTAACATATACACTCCATCCACAAAGATTGATTATATCCTCCATCTTCATGCTTAGAAGCATTTGATTTTGGACAACTCTGCGCATAGTATCATTTGCAGATTTATTTATTTCGAGCACCTGATCAGTTGTGGCGGGAGTAGGAAGTCCCGGCAGTGTTCCAAGGGCATATTGAATTTTTTCTGCCTCTGAATTGATAAGGTGTGATAAACCCATTTCCTCCATCGCAACAGAAGCAAGAAGCATGTTATAGCACTGCTGCTTGTCTATGCTAATGTCAGGAGTAATATCGGGTATATTCGGTAGTGACATATAAATCCTCCTTTACTTTATTTTAGAGAGGTTTGCCTCATTTCTAATACATGAAGCAAACCTTCTGCAATTTAACTTTTTGAATATAAATTGCAGATAAAAACAGCGGAAGTTAACACCGCCGCTGTCTTAGACCTGTATAACAGGTTATTTTAGGCTATTAGCCTTGATTATACAAATTTAATGCATCTTCAAGCTTAAATGACAACAGCATTTGGTTTTTAATAACATTACGCATAGTCTGTCCAATACTGTTACTTACTTCTACAAGCTGATCGAGGGTTGGTGGCTCAGGCGGTGTAGTGCCATCAAGCGTTCCAAGAATATATTGAAGTTTTTCAGCTTCAGCGTTTATAAGGTGAGCTTGACCCATTTCCTCTAAAGCAATGGATGCTACAAGCATTGCTAAACATTGATCCGCGGTTAATGTTATATCCGGAGTAATATCCGGTACATTAGGCATTGACATAATAAAAGTCCTCCTATTTTATTTATATATGACATACCTTCAGTGGAAGGAACGTAATGGGACACAAACGCATATTATGTAGTAAAAGGCAACATTATCTGAATTTTTGGAAACATCTGCTGTGTATAGGGGGTTGGCTACCAATGACGCAAACCTTCTGCAATTTGCTTTTCTGATTTTAAAACAGTGTAAAGAAGAAGTTAAATTGTTATTTCTAATCATTTATTCCGCTTAACCCACATGTTTGTTGCCATATGTTTATTAAAGGGAGGCAAGCGGTGATAGCAATTTATGTCAGACAATCCGTTGATAAAAAAGACAGTATATCTATAGAAACGCAAATAGAAACCTGCCGGGCAAAGTTAATTTCCTCTGAGGTAGGTCAAATCGAGATATTTTCGGACAAGGGTTTTTCAGGCAAATCCACTGCCCGTCCTGAATTCATGCGTATGATGAGTCAGGTTAGAAGTGGAAAGATATCTAAAATAATTGTATATAAGATGGACAGGATAAGCCGTTCACTGATAGATTTCTTAAATATGCGCGAGGAATTCATACGTTATAATGTTGTTTTCATTTCATGCGGGGAAGACTTTGACACTTCAACGCCCATGGGTAAGCTAATGATTAATATTATTATGATGTTTGCAGAACTTGAGCGTGAAACCATACAAAAGCGTATAAAGGATAACTATTATGCAAGGGGTGAAAAAGGTCTTTATTTGGGGGGATATGCACCTTTCGGATTCAAAAAGGTTGAAACACAGCTAAATGAAGTCAAAACTTACATGTATGAAAAAAATATTGAAGAAGGATTTATGGTTCAATTGATATTTAAAAAATATTCAGAGGGCGACAGTCTTGATAGCATTGCCAGATGGCTTAATGAATCAGGTGTTCTTACAAGGCAGAAAAAGCAATGGAGTAGCACAACCCTTGCTAGGCTATTGCGTAACCCTGTTTATGTAAAGGCCGATAAAGAAATCTATAACTATCTTAAGGGACTAGGTGCTACCATGAACAACTCTGTAGACGAATATACAGGAGAAAGTGGTTGCTTAGTTTATGGAAACGCTCAAAACAGAAAGCAGTCGAAATTTATAGATTTAAATGGTGAATTTGTTACCCTTGGATTGCACAAGGGCATTGTGGGATCAGAGTTATGGCTGTTAGTTCAGCACACTCTTTTAGAGAGACGTACACATAGGAAAAGCGGAGCTGGTTATACAACATGGCTTCAAGGAATGGCACATTGTAAATGCGGCTGTAAATATCATTTAAAAAAACACAAAACAAAAAACAAAGAGTACAAATATTTGTATTGTCCTGGTAAGAAAAAAAACCTATGTCCCCATTCTGGATTAATGCTACCGGTAGAAACCCTTGAGCAAATTATAGAATGTGAATTGATTCATAATTTAATAAAGCTTATAAAAGGTTTAGAGCAGTTTAAAACTATTAAGGAGGATTCCGATATAAACAAAGACGATATTTTCAATGCGATCTTATTCCATGCAAAAGAAATTGAAAAAATATATGCAATGGTGCATCCAGAGTATACCATAGATGTTTCTAAGGATCTATCACTGGATACTTTTTTGGCAATACAAGATATTTGTCATAAATGGCATAGTTTCGATACATACGAAAAGAGGAGGGTCATGATTCAAATAATAAAAAGAATTATAATAATAGACAAGCACATAATTATTGAATATAAATAGTCTTGTTTATGCTATTTGTTACCTTTATCGGACACAAGGTATTGAATCCCCAAAAGCTTGTCATACCATATAATATGTCTTACATATTTTAAGTGTGATAAATTATATCAAAAATATCAATATCTTATTTTGTTGTTAAAAAAAAGGACAATAGGATTGGAGGCTTTTAGTGTGGAAGTTTTCCTAAGCACTTAAAAGTCTTTCTATTAGAAATGCCGCAAATGCGGCATTTCTAAAAATTCTTTGCTTTTTTTTTAAGAAAAAATGAGGTTTGGGTAAAAGCTCAGAGGTTTTATTAGTTGTCACAGTCATAGCAATGAGGATCTGTGGCATTGCTAATATTACGCTATTAAACTCCGACACCCCTGGCAATTTCCTTAAGAGTGTTAGCGGAGTTGCGTAGTCCCTTTATTTCTTCTTCGCAAAATGGTATTTGAAGTATTTTGTCAATGCCGTTTTTGTTTACAAGAGCAGGAGCGCTAAGGCATATGTCACTAATGCCATACTCCCCTTCAAAAAGCCCAGATACTGTAAGAATGGAATTTTCGTCACCAATTATTGCTTCAACAATTCTCGTAACCGCAAGAGCAACAGCATAATATGTTGCACCTTTTTTCTCTATAATTTCATATGCAGCCTTTCTGGTTTGTTCAAGCAGAGAATCCTTATTTAAATTTTCAATGGTACATTTTCCGCTTACAGTACAATATTCCTGAATATTGAGCCCTGCAACGCTTGTTACGCTCCATGCTGCAACCTCTGTGTCACCGTGTTCACCTATTATATATGTGTGGATGTTCCGAGGGTCAACATTAATTTGATTACTAATCAGATATTTAAGCCTTGAAGTATCAAGCACCGTACCACTACCAATAACTTTACTTTTATCAAAACCTGATAATTTATAAGTAATATAGGTTAATATGTCAACAGGATTTGATACAACCAGCAATAGTGCATCATTACCGCAATATCTCTCAATGTTTGTTACAATGTCCTTTAAGATTTCTGTGTTTCTCTTTAAAAGGTCAATTCTTGTTTCTCCTTCTTGTTGGTTCGCTCCTGCGGTTATGATGTAAAGGTCTGAATTTTTTGTGTCCGCATAGCTTCCGGCAACAACCTTCACAGGAGTTACAAAAGATCCACCATGGCTCATATCAAGGGCATCCCCCTCAGCCTTTTCCTTATTAACATCAACAATTACGATTTCTGAAACAAGTGAACTTAGCATAAGCGTATATGCACAAGTTGAGCCAACAAAACCTGATCCAATTACACTAATCTTACCTTTAAACATATGCTCCTCCTTCACAAAGTTAATATTAATATTATGCGCGTTTTACAGGTATTTATCCTTTTATACTAGCTTGTTGCAGATTGAATTGACTTTTATAATTATAATTAATTTGATGTTGAGGGTTTATGAAAGATATTAAGA
>CAZTAY010000087.1:0-12219 GCA_964611655.1 uncultured Eubacteriales bacterium | reverse complement strand
CTTCCTAAAAAGAAAATAAAGGACAAAGACAAAAATCAATTTAGAAAAAGAATATTCGGTACATCGGTGACTTATCTTATATTCTTTATTGTTGCAGGATCTCTTTTGTACTTTGCTTTTAAAAGTCTTGATTCTGGCCTTAGTAATGTTGACGGGGTTACATCGGAACTTAATAGATATGTAAGAGGTTTTAGCAATTTATTTACCGTTATCCAGAATAAATTATTAGACATAGGTGTATTGGATAATTTACAGACAACCATTATGCGGATTTCAGAGCTTATAACCTCATTTGTTGCTGATATTGGTAACTGGGCAGTTAGCCTTGTGAGTGCAACAGGTACAATCCTGCTTAATGTAATTCTGTCTCTTGTACTTGCATTTTATTTATTAACCGATAAAGAATTGATTTCAAGCAAGAACAAAGATTTTATAAATACCTTTATACCAAAAAAATACGCCATTAGAATATTCCATGTACTTTATGATATTGACGCAGTTTTTTCCGGATATATCAGAGGGCAAATTATAGATGCTTTAATACTGGCAACTCTTATAAGCTCATACCTTGCAGTAATAGGCATACCATTTCCTGTTATCATTGGTTTGATTGCTGGAATTTCTAATTTCATTCCATACTTCGGAGCTTTTGTGGGATTTTTTCTTGCTGTTGTGGTGGGCTTGTTTGTTGGAGATCCAGGGCTTGCGCTTAAAGCAGCAATAGGTATTATTGTTATCCAGCAAATAGACGGAATGTTTATAGTGCCAAAGGTTGTTGGCGAAAGCATAAAGCTTCACCCCGCCCTTGTTCTTATAACCATATCCGTGGCAGGTTTTAAGTTCGGGCTTCTTGGTATGATAGTTGCTGTGCCTATAGTTGCAACCGTGAAGCTTTTTGTAGCAAGGTATATGCAAAGGAAACATGACGAAAGAGCTGCAATGGAATAAAACTTGTTTCTATCATTTTGATACAGATTAAAAACCTCGTAGTTTTTCCCCGAACCCCACTTCTTTCTTAACAGAAAGAAGCAAAGAGCTTTAACGGAAATGCCGCAAATGCGGCATTTCTATGATAAGATCTTTTATTTGGTTTGGAAACCTTCTATACGAAAAATCATATCCTGAACCTCGGAGTTATACCGAGGTTTTTATTAGTTGTTTACAGACCTATTTTAACGATAGTTCAACAAAGTCCAACAAGCCGCAAATTACTTCTACGTTTGCAGCCAGGCGTTTGCAAACGTAGAGCTAACATTTAAAACCTGTGTTCAATAAGCTGTCATCCGCCTTTGAACGCGATTATTCCGCCATTCTTTGTTGGGTTGGCTTGACATAATTTTTCTATTATTT
Organism: uncultured Eubacteriales bacterium; assembly: GCA_964611655.1. Classification (GTDB taxonomy): domain Bacteria; phylum Bacillota; class Clostridia; order Lachnospirales; family CAZTAY01; genus CAZTAY01. The sequence continues at coordinate 10,869 of CAZTAY010000087.1, read as the reverse complement.
CTTCACTAACCCGCTGCGAATGGAGAAAAAGCGCCATTTCAAATTCGGGCAAACCATTATTGAACACAGATTCTTAAATCATTCCAACGTAAAAACAGAAACCATTTCCCTTAAAATTTTTGATTGATCAGAAAGTCCTTCTGCTGATTCTGCGCTTTCTCTGCTTGTTTTTTCTGTCTGCTGAACCACCCGGGAGACCTTTTCAAGACAATCATTAATCTCTTCAACTGCTGCTGTCTGTTCTTTAGACGTAACTGCAATTGCTGAAATTGTAGCAGAAACCTCTTTTGCGCTTTCAACAATTTTTTCAAAGGAAGAAACTGTGGATCTTGCGATTTCAGTACCCTCTGTCACCTTTACAAGTGAATCCTGAATTAATGCTGCACTTTCTTTTGCAGCCTGTGAAGATCTGTTAGCAAGTGTGCGTACTTCTTCTGAAACAACTGCAAAGCCTTTTCCGTGCTCCCCTGCACGAGCTGCTTCCACCGCTGCGTTTAGGGCAAGCAAATTTGTCTGGAATGCCATGTCCTCAATTACCTTAATAATCTTAGAAATATTGTCTGAAGATGTCTTAATATTATCCATTGCAACAGTAAGCTTATCCATTTCTGCACTGCCTTGCACCGCATTGTCTTTTGACTGAATTGATATCTCTTCAGCTAGTGTTGCTCTTTCTGTGTTTTCAGTAGTTTTTTTGCTTATTATCCTTGCTGTGTCTGTAAGCTGTGAAACGAATCCCATTTGGTCATAAACTCCAGTGCTTAGAATAGCACTGTCGTTATTTATATGTTTTGCGCTTTCCGAAACACTAAGGGCAACGTCTGCAATGCTTTTGATAACAGTATTATACTTTGAAATAATAGTGGATAACGCTTGCTTTATTGCTATAAAGTCGCCTAGGTATTCCTGTGTGACCTCTTGCTTTAAATTATCTCTTGACAGTTCTAGGAGTACCTCTGAAATTTCTGAAATATATCCTGCAATAGTCTTAACTGAAAGGTTAATAACTATTTTTAGATCCTCAAATTCACCTTTGTATATTTTTAGCATTTGAGCATTCATATTACCCTTTGAAACCTCTGTTAATACCTCTTTCGTTTCCTTAATAGGAGCAATAAGGCTTTCCAATAACATGTTAAGCTCTGTGCAAAGCTCTGCCCAATTACCTTTATATTTTGAAGCATCAATTCTTGAATCAAGCTTACCGTTTGCAGCATTTGTTGCAAGGGCAATTGTATCTTCATTTATTGATTTGACTGTGTTTCTTAAACTAATTACAGAGTCCTTTAGAAAAGCAAATTCACCTTCATATTTATTCTGGATATCAATGTTAAGATTACCGTTTGCCACTTCAAAAAGCGCCGCACTGGTTTCTTTAAGGGGTTCTCCAATAGTGTCAAGGAGCTTGTTAAGAGAAACACAAAGAAGCGCCCAGTCACCGTTGTATTTTTCAACATTAATACGATCTCTTAGGTTTCCGGCAGCAGCAGCTTTAACAATGCTTCCAACGTCAGATAATACTCTGCGAACATTATCCAGCATACTGGCAGTGCCACGAGAAAGCTCTCCTATCTCATCCTTTGAGTTATTTGCAACAGTAATATTAAGGTCACCTTGCTGAATCTTTTTCATGCCCTTTGAAAGCAAATGTACAGGCTTAAGTACTTTACTTACTATAATTAAAACTACTATAATCATTAAAATAATTGCAAGTATTGAACCTATTAAGAAGCTAATTTGAATACCGCCTAAAATACCGCCAATATCAGCCTTGGGAATCAGAGCAATAATTTCATTGCCGTTATAGTTTGTATAACCTGCATAAAAGCTTTTCCCGTCAATGTCAATCCACATATATTTGTCTGATTTTGACAATGTCTCAAGCCAGTCTGTGTCGCTTAAATCCTTCCCAATCAGATCGTCATTTGGATGTATTAAGTATTTGTTGTCCCTGACCACAAAGGCATAACCTGTTGAACCAACAACAGCAGACTTGATTATTTGCTGCGCACTGGTTAAACTTTTTATCTCTGATATTATATCCGCAAATATCCCTACTTGGACAATACCGGGTTTACCAACAGTCGATACACTGGTGTATTGGAATTCACGACCCGTTGAACCGTTAGGTTGTGGTTCTTGGGCAATTTCCAGCTTAGGGTTACTTAATATTTCAATGAATGGTCTTGTCTGATCAGTTGTATTAAAATCAAATCCATAATATTCAGTGATATTTCCATATCTAAGTACACCGTTTTCATCGGTTACATGAACCTCTGTAACGCCTAACCTATCAGCTAAGTATTGCATATTTGCTGTTGTCAGCATTTCCGGATTGGAATTTACTATCTCCGCTAAGGCATTAGAAAGACCTATGTTCTTTTGGTTTAGCATGTTTATAACAGCATTAGTGGTTCTTTCTGAAAGCTTGTATTGATTTTCTAAAGATTCAAGATTGACCTTGATATCTTTGTCATACATTTGATAAACAGTTGTTTGCAGTAATATATATCCGGTTATGGACAACCCAAATATGGAAAGGACTAAAACAATTATAACCGGTATAACAATTTTTTGCTTAATAGACATTTAAAGCCCTCCCTTAAATTAAAGCACAATTTGTATCTTTTTGTTAATTCAAAAAACCACCGAAAAATTCGGTGGTTTAAGAATCTTATGCAGTTCCTTTTTTTGTTTTCCTTTTCCTTGGCTTTTTTAAAGGTTGACGTGATTCGTTATATGTTAAGCTTGGTTCAGATTTGCTTTCCACAACATCCTTTGTAATAATACACTTTTCAATTGTTTCATTTGAAGGCGTTTCATACATGATGTTGTTCATAAAACCTTCCACAATGGCTCTAAGCCCTCTTGCGCCAGTTTCACGCTCAATTGCCTTTTTAGCAACTGCCCGGAGTGCATCGTCCTCAAACTCAAGCAAGACATTGTCAAGCTCAAATAAATATTGATATTGTTTAACTAAAGCATTTTTAGGCTCTTTCATTATTCTAAGAAGAGCTTCTTCGTCAAGGTTGTCAAGAGTAACTGTAACGGGAAGTCTGCCAACAAATTCCGGAATCAATCCATATTTCAGAAGGTCTTGGGGTTGGAGGTTTTTAAGGACATTGTCCTGTTTAATGTCCGCCTTGCTAACCGCCTTTGAACCAAAACCAATGGTCTTTTCGCCCAATCTGTTTTGAATTATCTTATCAAGACCTCCAAACGCACCACCGCAAATAAATAAGATATTTGTGGTGTCTATCTGGATAAACTCCTGATGTGGATGCTTTCTTCCGCCCTGTGGAGGTACTGATGCCACAGTACCCTCTAAAATTTTAAGCAGAGCTTGTTGCACGCCTTCACCGGAAACATCTCTAGTAATTGAGGGGTTATCCGATTTTCTGGCAATTTTGTCTATTTCGTCAATATAAATAATTCCCTTTTCAGCTCTGTCTATATCATAATCGGCTGCTTGGATTAGCTTTAAAAGTATATTTTCAACGTCTTCGCCAACATAGCCTGCTTCAGTTAAGCTGGTTGCATCTGCAATAGCAAAAGGAACGTTAATTAACTTTGCAAGGGTCTGAGCCAATAATGTCTTTCCAACACCTGTAGGGCCTACAACGAGGATATTGCTCTTTTGGAGCTCAATTTCGCCGCCTGGCTCTTCAAGGTATTGCATTCTTTTATAATGGTTGTAGACTGCAACAGAAAGCACTTTCTTTGCATCGTCCTGATCGATTACATATTCGTCAAGCTTTTGCTTAATTTCCTGCGGCTTTGGAACGTTGATATAATCGTCCTTTACCTCAATCTGATCATCAAACTCTTCGCCGATTATTTCTGAACAAAGCTCTATACATTCATCACAAATATATACGCTAGGGCCGGCAATCAGTCGTTTTACCTGGTCTTGGGTCTTTGCGCAAAAAGAGCATCTAAGGGACTTTTTATCATCAAATCTGCTTGGCACGTTCTCACTCCTTTACGACTGGGTCGTAATTATCGCATCTATTATACCATATTCCTTTGCCTCGCTGGCCGACATAAAATTATCACGATCAACGTCTTTTAAAACCTGATCAAATGGCTTACCTGTGTCGTTTGAAAACATTTCGGCAAGTCTACGTTTAGACTTTAAAATATGTTCTGCTTGGATCATAACATCCGTTGCCTGACCACGTGAGCCGCCGGAAGGCTGATGGATCATAATTTCAGCATTAGGAAGCGCAAATCTTTTTCCTTTTGCGCCTGCCGCAAGCAAATGTGCGCCCATGCTGGCAGCTAATCCGATACAAATGGTAGAAACATCTGGTTTGACAAATTTCATTGTATCATAAATGGCAAGTCCGGCAGTTACTGAACCACCGGGTGAATTGATATATAAATTAATATCTTTGTCTGGGTCTTCAGCAGTTAAAAACAAAAGTTGAGCAACAACAAGGCTTGCTGTCGTATCGTTAACTTCTTCGCCTAAAAAAATGATTCGATCCTTAAGCAGTCTTGAGTAAATATCATAAGAACGCTCTCCGCGGCTGGTTTGTTCAATAACATATGGCACTAAACTCATTATTTACTCTCCTTTTGAAAGACGCAATAGGTTACATTATTGTACCTAGCGCCTGTTATTATATTCAGTTTGTATTTTTTTATTCTTTATTTTCTTCTGTTTCTGTTTTCTCTTCAGGCACAGGAACACCATGTTCCACAAGGAATTTCACGGCTCTTTGTGTCTTTAAATCATTCTTAATACCCTTTGCGTCCGCAGGCTTGATTAGAGCTTCAAGTCTTTCCTTAACAAACCCTGATTCATCGGCAATTCTTGTAACCTCAGCGTCAAATTCTTCATCAGTTACAGTAAAGCCTTCAGCATCAGCAATGGCTTCTAATAATAATCTTGCTTTAACATTTTTTAAAGCAGTGTTACTGTAGGTCTCTCTAAGATCGTCCATTGATTGACCTGAGAACTGTAAGAAAGCGTTAATGTCTAGGCCTTGATAATAAAGTGAGCGTGAGAACTGGTCAATCATCTGGGTTATTTGAGTTTCAACCATAGCATCAGGAACTTCAACTTCAAGGTTTTCCATTGCTTTTTCAATTAATTCTTCTTCGATTTCATGTTGAACCTTTTTGCTCTTTTCTTCAAGAAGCTTTTGTTTTATATCATTTTTGTATTCTTCCAATGTTTCAAACTCGGAAACGTCTGCTGCAAAATCGTCATTAAGCTCCGGCAGTTCATTTTTTTGTATTTCTCTGATAAATACTTTGAAAAGTGCAGGCTTACCGGCACAATCTTCACTGTGATATTCTTCCGGGAATGTAACATTAACTTCAACGTGATCCCCTGTATTATGTCCTATAAGTTGATCTTCAAATCCAGGAATAAAAGTGTTAGATCCAAGTTCAAGCTTATGGTCTTCACCTTTTCCACCTTCAAAAGGTTCGCCGTTTATATATCCGTCAAAGTCAATTGAAAGCAAATCTCCAGACTCTGCTGGTCTGTCCGTAATTGTAACAGTTCGACTGTTTTTCTTAAGCTCTGCATCAATTGCCTTTGTAATATCCTCTTCTGTCACTTCGGCAGCCTTTTCAGTATATGTTAAGCCCTTATAATTGGACACGGTTGCAACAGGCTTTAAAGTAACCTCAACGCTAAGAGTCAAGCCCTTAACCTTATCAGCCTCAACAATTGAAGCTTCCGGTTTAGATACCACATCAAGATCATTTTCGTTTATAACGCTTTCATATATATCAGGGAAGATATGATTAATAGCATCATCATATAAAACTTCCGGACCATACATTTTTTCAACCATAGCTCTTGGAACTTTGCCTTTCCTAAATCCAGGCAAAGAAAACTTGCCTTGGTTCTGTTTATATGCATACTGCAGACCTTCTTCAAATTTTTCAGGAGCAACATCAAATGTGATTTTTATATTACTTCCCTCGAGCTTTTCAATATTTGCATTCATTCTGTAAATATCCTCCTAATTTCATTTTCGCTTTTTTAAAGGGCATCGTATCTTGGCTTAATTTTGAAAAGTCGCACTAATACAAGGAAATTTATCCACATAGTATAACACACCCATAGCGTTTTCTAATCATTCATTATAACATACGATATTAAGAAAATCTACTAAAAAAACTACAGAGGAGAATGAATTGTGCAAATGTTTATAAGGGCGTCTGTACACTATAGAAAAGCAATGCATAATTTAAAACTTATCCGACATATTCTGACAAGAATTAGATTCTTGATAGCAACACCCTTTAGCAATAACCTGTTTGACTTGCAATCTTAAAGCAAAACCGGCTGATTTAGTCCGTTTTCGGTGTAGAGAGATTGGTTATGTCAACAGAAATGCTATAATTTAAATATTATGAACTATAATCCTCTAATATCCGCATTAGTTCCTTTTCATTTGAAACCGGTATACCTTTTTTTAATTTTTCTTGCTCTTCAGAGGAAAGAGAAGAAACCGGTGTATCTAAAATCTCTTTTAGGTTTGAAATTCCTGCCCCATCTCTGTAGTACACGCCGATAAAGCCATCAAAAACTCCTATAATATAAGCAGCTTCCTTGGTTTTTTTGTTTTTCCTAAGTACAACTTCCTGGGGAGAAAACGAAAGCACCTGCCACCCTGAGAACATTTTTATAATCTCGTCCCTTGACATGTCGATCATAAAATATGGCGCCATTTCCTCGGTTGATGTAATCTTTTCGCTTCCGTCATATGCATATTCATAGACTATTTTTGTTTTAGGGGTTATCTTGTCCTCTAAATTAGAAGCAGTTATGTTAATTGGTTCTTCTTCAGATACCTCTTTTTGTTCTTCCTCATAGGTATCCTTCAAATTTGCCTCGGCTTTGATTGTGCTCTGTTTTGATTCCTCATTTTCTTTGCTGTTGTTAATTACTTGGGTTTTGTATGCAACAGCAAAACTGCCAAGGGAAAGGGTTGCAAGCACCAGAATGACCACAGGCTTTTGTAATTTTAACAAAAAAATCACGCTCCTTGAAACATTGTTTCTAAGAGCGTTGACAAAAATTGGATAAAATATACTTTTGGTTAAATGAGATTTATACCTTCAAGGAGGGAAATAATCTTTTTGCCCTTTGGTAGTAGAAGCAGATCAGCCTTGCGAAAACCTCTGATAAAAAGCATAAATAAAAAGTATATAAACATACCAATGAGTATGGCCATAATAGTTGATATTGCATTGCTGTTTGTTAAGTAATAAGTTGTATAGTAAAAGGCGTAACAGCCAATTCCCATTACCAATGATGCTGCCATAGGCTTAATAAAAATGCCTACAAAGTCTGAGCGAATGTTAGTATACCTAAGAAGGTATACGTAGTTTAGTATACCCGTAACTGCATAACATGCTATAGTGCTAATAATAGCCCCCATTACGTTTATTTCCGGAATAGGTATCAAGAAATAATTCAGAATTATCTTAATAGATGCACCAATGGCTGCAAATATAGCAGGAATATGTACTTTTCCCGTCCCCTGCAATATCCCTGTTGAAATCAATGTAAGAGATAAGAACAAAATAGCAACTGAACCGTTTCTTAACATATAGCCGCCTTCCGGCGCATCAGGAAACAGGAACAATAAAATTTGATCAGCCAAAACGCCCAGGCCCATTGCTGCTGGAATTGTAATGATCATTGTACACCTTAGCGCCAGATCAACCTTCTTCTTAACTATAAACGTGTCCCTTGCTACAAAAGAAGTTGTAATATTAGGGACAACCGCTGTTGCAAGAGCAGTTGCAATTGAAATAGGCAACGTAGTTAAAACCACATACTTACCGGATAGCTGACCATAAAGTACATTTGCCTGCTCTGAAGTAAAAATTCCGCCTTCGGTAAGCCTTGACAAAACCATAAACATATCCGCCAAATTTGTTAAGCTAAACATTGCTGTACCTATAATAACTGGTACAGTGGTCTTTATAATTTTAATCAGAATTTCTTTTCTTCTTTCTGTGGGCACTGATTTGCTTGTTTTAAGCTTTTTGTGAATCATTGGTCGAATCAAATAATATGAGAATATTATAAATATCAGACCTGCGAGTGCGCCAATGCCTGTTCCTGCCGTTCCTCCTGCTGATCCAAGCTCTACGCTGTGCTTAACTAAAAAATAAGCCAAAAGTACACTGAACACCGCATTGAAGATTTGTTCCACAATTTGAGATATAGCAGTGGGCACAGTTGTATTCATGCCTTGAAAATATCCCCTGAAAACGGACATAACCGCAACAATAAATATTGTAGGCGCTAAAGAAAGCAATGAATAATAACTACCAGAGTTGTTAATAAGCTCAGAAATAGGCGATGCCAATGCAGCAAGCGCAAAAGAACAAACCAGTCCAAATCCTCCTGCCGCCAGAAGCGAAACCCTAAATACATTGTGAGCGTTTGCATATTCTTTTAGCGCAAGTCTTTCTGCAACCAGCTTAGAAATTGCAGCCGGAAGACCGGCAGATGACAGTATTAAAAATAAAGTATAAAAATAATAACCTGACGCATAAATACTGTTTCCTTCGTCGCCGATCATATTTGTTAAGGGAACTCTGTACAAAAAACCGATAAACCGCACTAAAAGGCTGGCAACAGCTAATATTGCAGCCTGTTTCAGAAACGATCCCCTTTTTCTTACGTCAGGTTCTAATGTTCCACTATTAACATCCTTCACAATACACCTCTATATAGCCTTTTGCTGACCGCAAAAACTCTATTTTCTTTTGGATCTCGCCCTTGCTGTGCTATCAAGTATCTTTTTTCTAATCCTAAGATTAAGTGGAGTAACTTCAACAAGTTCATCATCGTTTATAAACTCAATTGCCTGTTCGAGACTTAATTCTGTTTTGGTAACAAGCCTGAGTGCGTCATCAGAACCTGACGCCCTAACATTAGTCAACTGTTTTTTCTTGCAGACATTAACTTCTAGATCACCACTTCTTGAGTGTCTGCCCACAACCATTCCAGAATATACTTTAATTCCTGGCTCAACAAAAAGCACGCCTCGTTCCTGTGCATTGTAAAGCCCGTATGATGTTGTTTCTCCATTTTCAAAGGCAATTAACGAACCCTGCTGTCTGTGGTTTATCTCACCTTTAAAAGGTCCATATCCTTCAAATATTGTGTTTAATATGCCCGAACCGTTTGTGTCAGTCATAAACTCTCCCCTATAGCCTACAAGACCTCTAGAAGGAATGTTAAACTCAATCCTTGTGTACTCTGCGCTTCCGGGTGATAGATTTATGAGCTCACCCTTACGTGAGCTTAACTTTTCAATAACAGCTCCTACAAATCTCTCTGGAACATCAATGACCGCTGTTTCCATTGGTTCATAAACTTGTCCGTCAATTTCTTTTAATAAAGCTTCCGGCTTGGATATTTGAAATTCATAGCCTTCCCTTCGCATTGTTTCAATAAGGATTGATAAATGCAGTTCTCCCCTTCCTGAAACCTTAAAACATTCAGGAGTTTCAGTATCTTCCGCCTTAAGGCTAACGTCTGAATTCATCTCACGTTTCAGTCTTTCCCTTAAATGCCTACTTGTGACAAAGTCGCCTTCAAGCCCTGCAAAAGGGCTGTTGTTTACCATAAACATCATTGAAATAGTTGGCTCCGAAATCTTAACAAAAGGCACAGCCTTAGGCGTAACAGGACTTGTAACAGTATCACCGATTCGTAAATTATCAATGCCTGATATGGCTACAATTGAGCCGTATTTAGCTTGATTTACTTCAACCCTACCAAGACCATCAAACTCATATAGCTTGCCTATTTTAATCTTTTGAGAGAAGCCTTCACTGGTAGCATTTACAAGCAGAAGCTCATCACTTGCCTTAATAATACCGTTTTCAATCTTCCCTATGCCTATCCTGCCTACATATTCATTGTAATCAATAGTTGAAATCAATAGCTGTGGCGGTGCGTCTATGTCTCCCGCCGGTGCTGGGATGTATGATAGTATTGTATCAAACAAAGGAATCATGTCTGTGCCTTGTTCATCATGATTTAGTGCTGACCAGCCGTTTTTAGCTGAAGCATAAATAAATGGACAGTCTAGCTGCCAGTCTTGAGCATCCAGTTCCATTAAAAGCTCAAGCACAAGGTCAGTCACCTCAAGAGGTCTTGCCTCCGGCCTGTCAACCTTGTTAACGCAAACTATTACCGGCAGGTTCAGCGCCAGAGCGTTTTTTAAGACAAACTTTGTCTGCGGCATAGGGCCTTCAAAAGCATCCACCACCAGTATAACACCGTCTGCCATTTTAAGTATACGTTCTACTTCACCGCCAAAGTCCGCGTGTCCTGGTGTATCAATAATGTTAATTTTAACATCATTATACGACACAGCAGTGTTTTTAGATATAATCGTAATGCCTCTTTCTCTTTCAATATCACCCGAATCCATTACACGTTCTTGCACATGCTGATTCTCTCTGAATGTTCCGCTTTGTCTTAAAAGCTGGTCAACCAATGTTGTCTTGCCATGATCAACATGTGCAATTATTGCTACATTTCTAATGTCTAAGCGTTTTTCCGCCACAATATAATCTCCCTGAACTAATATAAACTATTTTATTTATAGATTATTTTTAGTTTTTCTGTTTTTATTCTCAACCAAGTATTCTATCATTGCCTGACTAATAAATCAATATTATTAAAATTATCCTAAAAAAAATCAAAAATATACTTGACAAATAAAATAAATTATCGTAAGATGTTTAAGTCGGCTGATACGGAAAGACATACGCAAAGGAATCTTTGAAATAAGGTGTAAGCTTTGTTATTACGCCCAGATAGCTCAGTCGGTAGAGCAGAGGACTGAAAATCCTCGTGTCGGCAGTTCG
>CAZTAY010000086.1:0-12663 GCA_964611655.1 uncultured Eubacteriales bacterium | reverse complement strand
GGATCGATTAATTAAATCAGGTTTAATTAACTTTAAGCTTAAAATTAATAAGTAAACTATTTAGCATGTCTGCCTGTTCTGACAATCCAGTCGCATAGAATGTATTTTGTTCAGAGATAGTATCTGCTGTTTTAGCCACATTAGAGATTAAGACGATGCCGTCTGTAACACTTTGAACTTCCACAACCTGTTCTCTTGATTCATCAGCAATATTTGCAATAACCTTAGAAACTTCATTGACGTTTTCAAGTATCTTTTGCAAAGATTCAGAGGTGTTAATAGTTATATCAGTGCCAGTGTTTATTATCCCAATGGTGCTTTCAATTAATGCAGTAATCTCGTTTGAGGAGTTTAGACTTCTTATTGCAAGATTTCTGACTTCCTCTGCAACAACTGCAAATCCTTTTCCGTATTGTCCTGCTCTTGCAGCTTCAATTGCCGCGTTTAGAGCAAGAATATTAGTTTGAAATGCAATATCATCAATTACTTTTATAATACTGGCAATATTATTTGATGCTTTTCTGATATCTTCCATTGAAGAGAGCATTTTATCCATATGCCCGTTGCCTTCAGTTGCATTTTCCATGGACTTTTCTGACATTTCGTCTGCGAACCTTGAAAAATCAGCAATCTTTTTAGTCCTTTGAATAATCATTTCAAAAGCAGACTTCAAGTTTTCAACAGCGCCTGCCTGTTCATGGGCACCGGTTGAAAGCTCCTGACTGGAGTCTAAAACTGACTTAGAACTATGATTGACTTTTGCAGTGGCTTCTATAATTTCCCTAAACACAAGATTTAGAGTTTCTGAAATCATGTTTATAGAATCCTTGATCGTAATAAAATCTCCTATATATTCCCTATCAATTGTATAGTTCAAATCGTTCTGGGAGATTTTGGAAAGCACACTTGAAATTTCCTCAATATATGTTTCAAGCTCTGAAATAGTTAAGTTCATAGAATTTTTTATATTTTCAAATTCCCCTGAGTATTCTCCAATTACTCTTGCTTGCATATTACCCAAGGACATTTCACGCAGGACTTGTGAAGTTTCCTGTATAGGCGTGTAAATAGCTTCCATTACTTCGTTTAGCTTTGACACAATAGTTAGCCAGTCACCTTCAAAACCCTTAGTATCTGCACGGGTTTCCAGATTGCCTATTAGAACATTATCCGAAATATGTGATATTTCTTTGTTAACGTTTTTAAGGTTTGATCTTAGCCTTTCAATAATATCATTTCCAAGACCTAATTTCCCGGGATATTTTTTAATTGGAGCATTAAAATCTCCTTTGCTGAAATGCTCTAATAGATTTAAAATTTCATTGAAATTATCTACATACATTTTAGTGGCAGAGTTAAGCCCAATAACAACGTCCTTGTACGCCCCTGAAAACTTGTCTTCTAAAATCACATGATCATAGTTACCGGTTTCGTGCTGGGCTGCCATGTGGTTCATATCTGAAATCACTGATTTTAAAGTACTGGCTACCAAAGCATAATTATCTGTTAGCCTTGAAAATTCAACACTTTTTGACATAGCAAACTTTTGCTGGTTTAGTTCAATTTGACCCTGTGAAAGCAATTCTAATTGATTGTCAATCCAGGATATAGGTTCTGTAATGCTCTTTGCAATTCTGTAGGACGAAAACAGATTTAGCAGAATTGTGAATATAACGCAACCTATAAGAGTTAAAATCAGCAGTATTACAACAGAGAAAAATTCTGCAATTGGTGTCACAGTACAGATGGATAAATCTTTAAAACCCAATTGACTGTAATACAAAAGAGATGGTTTCCCGTCCACGTTTGCAACAGAAATCCCCGTTGCGCCGTTTGTCATTTCTTGAATTACATCCTTAAAAGCCTGGTCCATTGCGTTAACATAGTTTAGGGATTCAGTATCGTCCTCCAATGGTTCTTTCCAGTTTTGGTTCAGCACAATATCTTCAATAGGATGACCAGCCAACTTTCCTTCTTTATTTAACATAAAAGTGAAGCTGTTATCAGTAAGAGGGTAAGAATTTAAAAACTGCGAAACATACTCAAGTCTTACAAATCCAACAATTACACCCGTCCTGACACCGTCTTTAACTATTGGAGCGCCTATTGCCAAAATTTTTCTGCCTGTACTTTTAGAAAAGGTTGGCTCTGCAAGCTCTGTAGTTCCGTTATTCCAGGGTACTGTGAAGTATGACCGGTCTGCAATTGATGTTCCGTGATGCTGTGGACCGTCCGTATGAACAACTTCTATTCCTTCACCGTCCGTTATCAAAAAATGAGACCAAATATCCCCATTACCTTGTTTTTTCAAATACTCTATAAGGTATGACTCTGCTATAGCCGGATTCATTGTCATAACATCATTATTCTGAGCCAACAACTCTACAATGCTGGTAAACTTATCAATACGCTCCAGTATGTTGTTTGTAATAAGAGTGGTTAATGTTTTTATTTCGGATTCTTTTTCAGCTTTGATTACGTAAAAAGTCATAAGCATTACAACTACCATACCAATCAACATAGGCGTTATAAAAGAAAAAATCATCCTGCGAGTAAGTATAGTCTTAAGATACAGGCTTTTCCTTCTTATTTTCATTAATTTTCACCTGAGCTTTCAAAATAAGTATGCTTGCTTTTAATCCTTTATTTTATATACCTAATAATAGCATATACTATGCATTGTTTCAATTAAAACATAATATATCAATTCCACTTTATACAGACAGTTTTTATATTCAATGAAGCGGAATTCCTAAGGGTTGTTTCCTCTTTTAGTACTCTATATCAAAGCAACCCGCTATACTATTCCATATTAAGTAGTTTTTTGCAACAAAAGCGTGAACACACTCAAATTCAAGCTTTCTATGTTATTGACATGAGATATTTTTGCATGATATCATTGCATTAAGATTAATGAGCATGCAATTGGACAACTACTGGTTTTAAAACAAGATTTAGGGCATTCCATGCTTGAATTGCAATTTTCAATCTGGAATTTGGCCTCTTTAGGCCGTTATATCAAACGGAATTGCTATAATCTTATATTGGAAGGGTATGTATGCAAAGAACAGGTAGAAGAAAACCACCGGCAACAAAAAAAAGAAAACAGTTTTATATAGGATCGATTACCTTTTTTATACTCACCCTTTATCTTGCAGGTTATGCTATCACCAGCCTAAGCAAGCCTAAACTAAGTGTTGAAGTTGCAAGATATGGTTCTATTGATACAATCGAGGATTACCAAGGGATAATTATAAGGGATGAGGTTTTAGTAAAATCCAAGAACGAGGGTATGGCATTTTTTAGTTGCAGTGATAATGAATATGTGAGAAAAGGAAGCCTTGTATGTACTGTCAAGGATGTTAAATCAACTGCCACAATTGAAGAGAAGATATCGGGCTTTAATAATGATATTATGAAAATACAAGAAGACAGGGGATATCTTTCCATGTTTGCCGAGGACGTGGAATACAGGAACGAAAAAATCAGTGAAATAATTGATAAAAGCACTTTCTCATTCAATCAAACTAAGGACATTTATAAAATTAAGGCTGCACTACAAAAGGAAATGGATTTACGTAATCAAATACTTTTAAGCGACAGTGGTAGCCCTGTAAAAAATTTAATGGATGAACGTACCATCTACCAGAAAAGTCTATCAGGTAGTATGCAAACTTATGTATCTGAAAAAAACGGAATTATGACCACTGCTCTTGATGGACTGGAAGAAACGGTGACCTTGGAGAAACTTGAATCTCTTACAGAACATCAGACTAATATGTCTCCTGCAGCAATCAGTTTGTATAACATGGACAAAGAGGTTAAAAACGGAGATCCTTTATTTAAAATAGTGGCATCAAACGACTGGTTCATAGCTGCTTATTTACCAAAAAAAGAAACAGAAGGCTGGAAATCAGGTCAAGGAGTGAAACTCTTTCTTAATTCAGAAACAGGCGATGATTACATTGACGCTAACATTCATTTTATTTCAAGCGGCAACTCTAAAGACTATGTGGTTTTTAAGACCAATAAATACATGCTTGATTTCTTGAACACCAGAAATGTAAGTTTTAGACTTAAGGATAAGAAACAAGAAGGAATAAAAATTCCTAATTCAGCCATATTGGAAGAAACTATGTTGCAAATTCCTACTAAATGGATTACAGAAGAAAGATCTATTAAGGGAGTTTTAAAAAAATCAGAAAGCGGATTTTTATTTGTGCCTATTTCAATTAGCTATGTTGACAAGGATACGGCTTTTGTAGCATTGGCATTTGGTACTTTAGCCGTTGGTGATACTATATACACAAAAGACAGCAACGGCAAAGAAACAGGTTCTTTTCAGATTACAAAAACAAAGTCAGATAAAGGTGTATTTGTTGTTAACAGCGGATTCCCTGAATTTAAATCAATTAAAATAATTGCTTCTAATGATTATTATTCAATAATAAATACTGACAACTCATACAGCATAAAACCTTATGACAGAATTATATCAGATGCCTCCACATTGGACAAAGATTTTTAGTTTAGGCATCAAAAAAATTACTTTTTTATGCTCTATTTAAAGGAGATTGGCTATGATCGGCGAAAATAATTATATTAAAGAAAACCTTAATACAGTTTATGGTAATATTGCAAAAGCAGCAGCGGAATCAGGTAGAAAGGCTGAGGAAATTACACTTATCACTGTTACAAAGACTTTTGGCATTGATAAGATTCTAGCAGCCTATGGTTTTGGCGAGAGGAACTACGGTGAAAACAGAGTTCAGGAATTAACAGAGAAGTATGACCTGCTTCAAAACCAACATGCAGACATTAAGTGGCATCTAATCGGTCATTTACAGACAAACAAAGTAAAGTACATAATTGGTAAGACCAAACTGATTCATTCTGTTGAAAGCTTGTCTTTGGCAGAGGAAATTAATAAAAGAGCAGCTAAAGCTGAAATTGTACAAGATGTTTTAGTTGAACTAAATGTATCCGGCGAGGAATCTAAATTTGGAATTCCCCCCCAAAACGCCATGTCTTTCGTAGAAAAAATGCTTGAATATAAGAATATTGCGGTAAAAGGGCTTATGACTGTTGCTCCTTTTGTAGAGGACGGAGAAGAAAACAGAGAAATTTTTTCCAAAATGAGGAAATTATATATTGACATAAACCGCAATTATAAAGATAATATACATATGGAATATTTATCAATGGGCATGACCGGTGATTATGAAGCTGCCATTAAAGAAGGCGCTAATATGGTCCGTGTAGGGACAGGCATTTTCGGGAAAAGATATTAGAGCGCTGTTACCACTAATTGAATAAATTTTTGCCCTTCGAGAATATGCACCACGCATATAGCAACGGACTATGACAAAGAATGGCGTAAAATCAGCCAATTGATTGTTGTTAGCTTAGTTAGAACTCGCCTAAGCTGAACCGTATTTTATAAATATTGCCTGGTAGAAGTTAATTAGGAATACATATTATTTAATGCGGATTTTCAATTGCCCTATAATTTAAGGAGGAAGACTGAATGGGTTTAATGGATAAAGTTAGAGTAGCGATTTTTGGTGATTTTGAGGAAGAACCTATTGATGATTTTTATGAGGATGATGCCGAAGAGTTTACTCGCCCTAGACCAGGCAGAGATTCTTCTAAAAAAGATATGTATGAAAATAAATATCAAGAACGAGATTTACCACCACTTAGACCTGTAGAAAAAAAGGAAGCTTATTCAGGCAACGGCAAGGTATTAAATTTCCATACAAATGTTCAAATGGAGTTTTATGTAACCTCACCAGGTAGCTTTGAAGACGCACAGGAAATTTGTGATAATATCAGAAGGAATTCTCCTGTTGTTGTGAATCTTGAAAAAGTTGAACAGCTTACAGCTCAAAGGCTGATGGATTTTATAAGTGGAGCTTGTTATTCTCTTGATGGATCGATTCAGAGGGTTTCAAACAATATTTTCTTAATTGCTCCTAATAATATTGCAATCTCAAGCGACTTAAAAGAAGAACTTAGAACAAGTGCGTTTATAAATCCGTGGGCGAACGTGTAGGAGAAATTTATTATGCTAACCAGAAGTTTGCAGCAAGCCGTTTCGTATTTTGTGCTTTTGTTTGAAATACTTATTTTTTGTAGGGTATTTCTTTCATGGGTCCCAAGCGCTCAAGGCACAAAGTTTGCAATAATAGTCAGAAATCTGACAGAACCTTTGATAGGTCCTATAAGAAAACTTCTCATGAAATCTCCTTTAGGGGGACGGGGAATGATGCTTGATTTTTCTCCTTTTATTGCCTTGATTTTGCTTCAATTAGGAGAAAGAGTCCTTTATTCACTGATTGCTACTTTCTAAGAACTTTAAGCGGATTTGAGATGAATTTTTGTTATGCAATAAAATGGCTACAAAGCATACCATGAGCATAACTAGAAATCAGCCAAAAATACGCAAAGATAGGTTGTAAACAGGTTCTTAATCTGGAGGATAAATGGAGTATTCTATTAATCGCAACAAAATCCTACAAAATATAAAGCCTGATGATAGACTTCTTGCATCTAAAGTCATGGATCAGGCTTTTTTTGTCATTAAAAATGACCAAACTGTATATATGGATTTTATGAATCCAAATGAGTTACATATAGCAATTTCAGTTTTAAATCAGGTTAAAAAAGTCTGCCATAGGACTTACGGTGGCTTCGATAATGCTGAAAGAAAAATGCTTATGCTTTGTTTGTCTGAATCAAATTCCCATGAAGATTTTCCAATAGATATATTAGAAATAAAAAATAATCGCTTTTCCAAGATATTTACACACAGGGATGTTTTAGGAAGCATAATTGGTCTTGGTCTTGACAGAGGCAAGTTAGGCGATATTCTGTTAACAGGTGATTCAGGATTTGTTTTTGTTCATGATTCTATTTCTGAATATATTATGGCAAACCTTGAATACGTGGGTAAGGCAAAAGTTAAGACTTCCTTATGTTGTGATTTTAATTTGTATGATGTTCAAAAAACTGAAACAATATCAGTAATCGTGCCTTCCTTGCGAGTGGATGCCGTTGTATCAGAGATATTTAAGCTCTCACGCAATGAAGCTTCAAAATTAATAAAATCCGACAAGTTATTTATCAACTGGATCCCAATTGCCAAAATCGACTCAAAGCTTTCTGAAGGGGATATTATAACTTTGCGCAAAGAAGGCAGGGCAAGATTCCTTGGTCTAAAGGGTACCACTAAAAAGGGCAACTTAATAATAGAGGTCGAAAAGTTTTGATACAGGTTGTATACCAAATTGCAAGCTATATGGAAGTAAATACGTAAGTTGGTATTACTTTTCTATAACCTCTATTCTTTCTTCCACAATGCCCCAATTAATATTCGATAAAAAGTTTTCTATGTATTCTTTTTTATTTGTCACATAATCTAAGAAATACGCATGTTCGTACATATCCAGGACAACTAGCGGATAAAATCCCACTATATTGCCGTGGTCATGTGCGTCACAAAGAATGGTCCTGTATGCAGAGCTTCTTTGATCAAAACCAAATATACACCAGCCTCTTGCTGACATTCCGCAATTAATCATGTCTTTTTTCCAGTTGTCAAAGCCTTCGCAGCACATATCGAATATTTTTTTTGTAGACGCTCCAAACTCCGTTAGTTCCCCACCTATGTTCTCGAAATACAGTTCATGTAAAATTACGCCGTCAAGTGCATATGTTTCTCCGTTCTTTAATCCTCGATATTTGCTATATGTACTGTTTCCAACAAAGTCTTGGTTCTTCTCTCCTAATATGCTGTCAATCTCATTTATTTTGCTTATATAACCGTGGTATAGGTTTATGTGGGCGCTAAACTGGTTTTCTGAAACTACCGTAATGCTTGGATTATACGTAAATTCCATTGCTTTAATTTCCATAATTATCACCTCTATTTTAAATTATGCTTACAATTGAAGATTAATGCTTTTACAACTAAATATTAGTGGTTAGAAGGTACCAATATTTTAACTAATAATTGACACCGTTATTTATTAATGTTAATATTATATCCATAGTAGAGGTGCGGCTAAGATCAGTATATACCGTAATACTTTAAGGAGTAGACGATCGGTATAAAAAGGCAAAGCCGCCGAAGAGTATGGTCGCCTTAAAGACCATAGCTCTGGGGATAAGGTTAATAGCCTTATGACTGTCATCGTTTGATGGAGTGCTACTTATTATTAGGCTTGGCATTTGTTTTTATGCCTTTTCAATAAGTAGGCGCTTTACGCCTTTTTTTATTATAACCGGATATCTTTCATTGAAATTACGTTAAGGTATCAGGTAAAAATAAGCGAGAAATTAGAAGCTCGCAATTTTACATACCTAATATAAGGAGTGAATTTTTTTATGAAAAAGACAAAGCTTGCTGTTTGCGGTGTAACAGGAATGGTAGGAAGAACCTTCCTTAAGATTTTGGAAGAAAAAAAACTTCCAGTTGACGAATATAAGTTTTTCGCATCCGCGCGTTCAGCCGGTTCAAACATAACTTTTATGGGCAAGTCATATACTGTTTCTGAGCTTACTGAGACTTCTTTTGATGAAGGTTTTGATATCGCATTATTTTCAGCAGGCGCTACTGTAAGTAAAAAATTTGCTCCAATTGCTGCATCAAAAGGCTGTATCGTTGTTGATAACAGCTCTTGTTGGAGAATGGATGAAAACGTACCGCTTGTTGTTCCTGAAGTTAACCCTGAAGACATTAATGCAAACAAAGGAATTATTGCAAATCCAAACTGTTCAACCATTCAGGCTGTTGTAGCACTTAAACCATTACATGATAAGTATAAAATTAAAAGAATTATCTTCTCTACTTATCAAGCTGTTTCAGGCTCTGGCATGGGCGGTTGGAAAGACCTTGAAAATGGACTTAAGGGTGAAGCACCACAAAAATATCCACATCAAATTGCCGGCAACTGTCTGCCACATATTGATGATTTTACCGAAAACGGCTATACCAAAGAAGAAATGAAAATGATTAACGAAACAAAGAAAATATTACATGACCAAAGCTTGGCGATTACTTCAACAACCGTTAGAGTTCCTGTGTTCGTAAGCCACAGCGAATCAGTTAATATTGAGTTTGAAAAGGACTTTGACTTAAACGAATTAGTTAATACTCTTAAAAATGCACCTGGTATCGTTTTACAGGACGATACTGCAAATAATGTATATCCAATGGCATTAAACGCTGCTGGAACAGATGAAGTTTATGTTGGAAGAATCAGACGTGACGAAAGTATAAAAAGCGGAATTAATATTTGGATTGTTGCTGATAACATGAGAAAAGGCGCGGCTGCAAATGCAGTTCAAATTGCCGGGTTATTGTTAGGAGGAAAATAGTATGGCAATATTTGAAGGATCTGGTGTAGCAATTGTAACTCCTTTTGACAGAACTACTAAAAAAGTTGATTTTGATGCTTTAGGAAAACTAATTGACTTCCAACTGGAAAACAAAACCGCTGCAATCATAATCTGCGGTACAACAGGTGAGGCTTCAACACTTACTGACGCCGAACAGGTTGAATGTGTAAAGTATACTGTTGAGAGGGTCAATAAACGTGTACCTGTTATTGCAGGAGCAGGCTCTAATGACACAGAACATGGTATTCACCTTACCAAGGACTGTGCAAAGGTTGGTGCTGATGCAATTTTAAGCGTAACACCTTATTATAACAAAACCTCTCAAAAAGGTTTAATAGATCATTTTACTCAAATTGCAAATTCAGTTGATATTCCTGTTATCCTTTATAACGTACCTTCAAGAACAGGACTTAATATTTTGCCAAGAACAGCTTTAGCTCTTTCTAATGTCGAAAATATTGTGGCAATTAAAGAAGCTTGCGGTGATCTTTCTCAAATTGCCGACACAGCGGCATTGTGCCAAGGCAAACTGGATGTTTATTCAGGCAATGACGATCAGATTACTCCAATCATGGCACTTGGTGCAAAAGGTGTTATTTCAGTTCTTGCAAACGTTATTCCTGCAGAAACTCAAGAAATGGCAATGAGCTTCTTAGAGGGCAATGTTCAAAGAAGTATTGAGCTTCAGCTTAAATATCTTGAGCTTGTTAGAGCGTTGTTCTGTGATGTAAATCCTATCCCTGTTAAAACAGCTCTCAACCTTATGGGATTTGATGCAGGCACTTTCAGAGCCCCACTAATTGAAATGGAAACTCAAACATATGAATACCTTAAAACCGTACTTAATAATTATGGTTTGATGAAATAATTAATTTGCGCCAGATGAAAAGAGGGTATTATGGTAAGAGCAATTATGCATGGTTGTAACGGCGCAATGGGTAGGTTTGTTTGCGCCCAAGCAAATGTTAGTAGTGATATACAAATTGTTGCAGGTGTTGACGTGTCAGTAACTACGGCTACGTTTCCTACATTTGAAAACATTTTAAGATGTGATATGCCTGCTGATGTAATCATAGATTTTTCAACTGCACAGGCTGTTAACGGTGTTGTGGAATATGCTTTGGAGAAAAAACTCCCCATTGTTGTATGTACAACAGGCCTTGAAAAATCCACTTTGGAGAAGCTTGATTCCGCTTCCAAAACAATTCCTGTCTTTCTTTCAGCAAATATGTCTTTGGGAGTAAACCTGATGACTTCTTTAGCTAAGAAAGCGGCGTCTATATTATCAAGCGCTGGGTTTGATATTGAAATAATTGAAAAGCATCATAACCAAAAAGTTGATGCGCCTAGCGGAACAGCACTCATGATTGGTAATGCAATAAACAACCAATTAGAAGGTGAGTTTAATTTTGTTTTTGACAGGTCTCAAACACGAAACCCAAGAAACAAAAAAGAAATCGGCATACACGCTTTAAGGGGCGGAACTATTGTTGGTGAACACACCGTTGTGTATGCAGGCAAAGACGAAATTTTTGAAATAACCCATAAAGCAACCTCAAAGGAAGTTTTTGCGGTTGGAGCAATTAAAGCTGCAACGTTCTTGGTGGGCAAAGCTCCTGGCAAGTATGATATGAATGATATAATTGGCGGTATATAAAATAAAAAAACAATCGGCTTGATTTACTTTCTTGCCGATTGTTTTTTGTTAACCCTTAAAAGCCTCTAATGCAATTAAATAACTATCACTTCCAAAACCAGCAACTATACCCTTGCATACAGCAGAAATCACTGATTTATGTCTAAATTCTTCTCTTGCATAAACATTGGTCAAGTGAACCTCGATTACAGGTGTAGAAATGGAGGCAATTGCATCTCTTATGGCAATACTGTAATGGGTATACGCCCCTGCATTTAGAATAATCCCGTGGCAGTCTTTAGCATTTTGAATTGCAGTTACTATTTCACCCTCTGAATTACTTTGAAAAAAGCTGCACAAAAGGTTATTTGCTTCTGCCTTTATTTTAATTTCAGCAATAATATCCTCCAGAGTTTTTGACCCATACTTTGAAGGTTCTCTTTGCCCAAGCATGTTAAGGTTTGGACCATTAATTATTGCAATTTTCTTTTGCATTACAAACATCCTTTCTACTATAGCGAGTTGCTTTCATAATAGAGAAACTATATCGGCAGCAACCCTTTAGGCAATTCCTCTTTATTTAAATAAAAAAAGTTTCAGTATAAAGTGGAACTTCTTATATAGCAAATTCTTTAATGTAGAGAACCTAAAACTGAAGTAACCCATTAAGCAACTGGTGCTGATTTCAAGCTTTTTGTCTATAACATCCGGTTACCTCAAGGTAATCACAGGTAGCATTTACCTGCTGCAATGCATTTTCGGTTCTTGGGTCTAAAATATTACCTGATAGCTCTGCAAAAAAACGATATTTGCCTGCACTGTCAGGCCTTGACTCTATATGCAAAAGGTTTAATCCCTGTGTCATAAAAGGCATCAGTATTTCACACAACGAACCACTTTTATGAGGTATTGCAAATGACAGGGATATAAAGTCACTGTTATTATCTTATTCCGGTTCTTTTGCAATTACAACGAACGAGGTCTTGTTATTGGGCGAATCCATTATATTTGGCATTATTATATCAAGCCCGTATTGCTCTGCCGCAAAACTAGAACCTATTGCAGCCGTTTTTCCGTCATTCCTCTGTGCAACTTCTTTTGCAGCAACCGCCGTGTTGGTGCAGTTTACCACTTCCCAATTATGCTTTCTAAGGAACTCCCTTGACTGTTTAATTGCTTCCGGATGGGACATGACCGTTTTTATATTTTCAAGCTCTGTTCCTTTTGTTCCAAGCAAGCTTTGGTTAATCTCAATCCATGTTTGACCTACTATATAGCAATTGTTTTTTCTAACAAGGTCATAGTTCTCGCCGATTGCTCCTGTTTTCGAGTTTTCAATAGGGATGACCCCGTAATGCACACTTCCGTCCTTAACTGCCAAGAACACGTCTTCAAAAAAGTCAACTGCAATTCTTTTAGCTTCAGGGAACAATTTAAGCAACGCTTGTTCACTCCAAGCCCCCATTGTGCCTTGATAAGCACAAACAACATTCTCCGTTATAGGTTTTCTGGGCGCAGGAATTAACTGTTCCTTTCTGTTAAAAACCTTTCCTGACTGCCGACGTCTTGATAGAGTTTGCAATGTGTTTGTTAGTATTAATATTTCATCACTAAAACTATCGTCT
>CAZTAY010000085.1:0-12730 GCA_964611655.1 uncultured Eubacteriales bacterium | reverse complement strand
ACGCACTTTTGTTATTGTGCCGTTGCTATTGAAATTGACATAAAAATCTTCTTTGCGTGACTTATCAAATTCCCCATTAAAGCTCTTTTGCAAGAGCATTAAAAACTTAATGTTATCCTTCTGAGTACGTGAACCAACTCTTTGGATGGATAACCCCTGTCAAAAATCAATAATTCGCGGCAGTTTATGGTTTTTTTGTTTTTGTAGTATTCGATGTGATTTCTTGCCATTGTTCGTTCTAGAACAGCCAAGCTTCTTATATCAGCGTGGATAAGGCAATTGTTTATCACATCACAAAGTACTGAAATTCTAGCCCTTGGAGCTGTGGTGTGTCTGGTTGGTGGAAATTCTTTTGACAACTCCACATAACGTGTTAATTCAAGCTCTGTGCCGTCAACAGCAAACACTCTATAGCCCTTAAGGCACTAAAGTCATTGTGATTTAATGCTTCTTCCTGTAGTCATAGAAAACAGCGTTTCAAATGCCTTTGGCGAAATGTTTTGGCCAGCCTTCGAAAAAGCCTGTTTAGTTATAGGTTTTTCAATATTCTCGTCTAACAGTTCAGCAAATTCATAAAGTTAAGCTGTAATGACCTTCTAACAAGATTAAGGCAAAATAAAATTATTTTCTTGAATCCATTTTCCTCTCCCTTGTAAAGAATTTTGTTGATGTTCTTGAGGGATTTTAAAAATCAACATCATTAATGATTTCTATGGTCTCCTCAATTAACAAGCCTGTTAAATTCTTCATTATCTCACCAATATCGTTAAGGTACATCAAAATGTTCTCACGATTCTTGGTGCCATTTTCAATTTGTCAATGGCAATTTTTCATAAATATCCTGTCGATTGTTGTTTAATTTTACGTAGAATTAAGTTGAGCATTGTCTGGGAATGCCCCAAGGTTTAAATCATGTTCTAACATCAATCTGAAACCGCTTTAGCCCTTTATCCTCATTGCTTTTAAAAGGTTCGTCGTCAGTAATTTTAAATGAATCTCCGTCGCCTAAAGTGAATTCAAATGCAGACAAGGTATATCCCTGTTTATTTAGCAATTCTCTTAGCCTAGAGATTTCCCCACTGATTTTAGATTTTATTTCAGGCCTTTCAACCTTAAAATTACATGTAACCTGTTTTTCGTCCTTTACAACATATGTTTCAAGGTGTCCGAGATTAAGTGTGTCTAAAGCCAAAAGCGCACTGTTTGATTTCTTTAGTATTTTTTTTGAACTCTTTTGTGAGAACACAAAAAGTTCCGTCTTTGGCTGTCCGTTATTAAGAAGCAATGGCATTTGAAAATAATTGCCCTTTAAATCATTCATGAACATAACCGTTTGCCTAACAGAATCCAGATTCTTTTTAATTTCTTCACTACCGGCATTTTCCTTAATGGTTTCATATGCTGTTACAAGCTTTTCGTTGATTGACTGAAAATAACTTCTGAATTGCTCAAAATCCTCTTTATCAGGTCTTAATAAAAGATTGTTAATGATCTTTGAGGTTATTGCTTTGTTTTGCTTTATGCTTTCCTTGACCCCATTTGAAATTGCCTCAAACTCTTCCTTCATTGTGCCAAGAGAGTTTAATACATACAATTTTAGTTCTTCTTTTATATTATTGTTGGCATTTAAAAATTTTTCGCCCTCCGGCAGGTTTTTAATTGCATTTATTACCATTTCTTCCGTTAGCACACCTTTTTTAAGTGCCGGCAGTATTTCATTTGCAAATGCTTCTTTATTTTCTTGTGTCCAAAACTTTTGGCTATTAGCAGACAAATCTTTTAAATTAGTATTCAGAAAAACTTCTTTCTGGAAAGCAGTAATGCTCTTTGACTTTGCCGCTTCCTCAATTACTTTTTCGTCTATAGGACTTGAACTTGGGCTTGGACTTGAACTTGGAAAAAAAGTTTGAAGCAAATTGTTTTTTAATTGGGCATCAGGATTTTCTAATACCGAGTTAATTAAGCTCTGCAACTGATTAGTTAATATCCTTTGCCCTTCCCCGATTTCAGTTAGAATATTAATGTTCTGGGAGTTTACGGCAACTGAATTATTCATCAGATATAGCGGTTTTTCGATATTCTCAAAGCCAACCAAAGAACTGCCTCTTTTTAGAGCCATTATTGATTCCTTATTCAAAGGCAAATTATTATCCATTAGTAATGCAGCAATGTTCAAATTATTTTCGTTTAGTTTTAATCCGGCACTAATAAGTGCATTAGTAAGTACATTAAGCTTTATATCAGACTCTTTTTTAGGAAGAATATCAGCAATATAACCATCACTGCCCTTGATTATCCTAAAAAGAATATCATCACCAATCTTTGCATCAGGCGGAATTTCAATTTTAAGCACCACAGGGTCAAGGGAATCAGGTTTTATGGTTATAGTATATTGTCCTATATCCGTTATGCAGCCTTTAAGCATTTTGTTTACAGGCAAGCTAAGGGCTGCTTCTGAATTATTACCCTCCGGCTGAATGTTAATCTTTTCAGTAACGCTGTTATCCATAGAAATTCCTTGGGATATATCCATAAGATCACCGTTTTCTTTAACAATTATTTAGATTTCTGAAACCCCGGAACGCCAATCACCAGGTTCTTGTAAACATTATCGTCTACAGCGTGAACCCATTCCTTAACATAATACACCACATTCTTAACATTGCCGTATTCCTTTGGAGCAGTTATAAGGTTATACTTCCCGTTTGTAACATTAAATTTATATCTTGAGTCAGCGCTTTCTCCTAGCTGACCTTCTATTAATCCCGTAAACACTCCATTAGCATAAGTTCCGTTATGTACTTCCTTATCAGTGTTGGTGCCGTCCATCCTGCCTACGATCATTTTACCCGTACCGTTTGGACGGTCGTTTACCCAAGAACCAATATAAACGTCGTAGTAGACCATATTGATACCAGTGTAGGTTGTATCTGTAATCCACATTCCTGTACCAATTCTTTTGCTGTCCATCCAGTCACCGTAATAAGCAAATATACCGTCAATATTGATTAATCCGTTTGAATATGGATATGCGTAAATAGCCGTGCCCAATCCGTTTCTGGATTCATCTTTTTCACGCATATAGTATATGCCTTCCGGGGGAATATATTTCTTTAGTTTTTGAAGTTCTTCGCTTTTAAGCAGTTTTGTGGCTGTTACAAAATCTTCTTTTTTCAGGCTTTCGTTTATCTGGCCTGCAATTTTCCTAAGCCTTATAAGCTCGTCCGCTTCCGGCTTTTCCAGTTCATATGAAAAATGTATAATGGGGCTTATAAAACCATATTTTGAGACTGCTGCGGCAGATATGATTGTCTTGCCCTCTTCAATCTTAATTGGTTCTTCATACCTTGTGGATTCATAACTGGGATCATTCCCTGAAAGGGTATAAACAATATAATCAGCACCCTCCGCCGTAAGCTCAACTGTTATGTCTTCTTCATAAAATCCGCTTGGATAATTAGAGCTTGGAACGCTTGGCAATTGGCTTGTGAAGTTTTCCCACATACCTTTTTCCTTGATCTGCTTGGTTAAAAGAATAATACCCTCTGTATTACTCTTAATATAATAAATCTCCATTAGATCCAGATAAGCCTGTTCATTTCTGTCATCTAATATTAAAAGCTCTTCAAGTGTTCTGGCTGCTTCATCATAGCGTCCGGCTGTTTTATAAGCATTTGCAATACGAAAAAAAATTTCAAGGTTGTTTTCATCAAATTCAAGGGCTCTTAAATACTCGTTGACAGCGTCGTCATATTTGCCTTCAGTCAATAACCTGTCGCCTGAACCAATTCTTTTTTCAGCAGTATCTATAGACATCACTAATACAGTCACTATTAATATTATTATAATTGTAATTGCAGAAACAACAATCAGTCGTTCGGTTTTTCTTTTGTTTTCCTTTAAATCCGGCATTTACTTACCAGCCTCCATCTCGTCTAACAAGCTTAGCTTTGTATCTATATAGCTGTTTCAGCCCAAAACGAACCGAAACACCCACCCTGCTCCACTCTACACTCATGTGGCAGACGCATAATTCATTTTGAATTCATCTTAAATAAAACAAGATTCCTATAACCCATTTTCAATTGAATTAGCTATAAGCTGTTCCAGTCCAAGTGGACCGAAACACTCGCCTTGCTCCACTCTATATTAATGTGGCAGGCATATAATTCAATTTATAATTCGCTTAATATACAAGCTTCCTATAGCACATTTCCAATTGAATTAGCTATAAGCATAAACATTTGAGTAAACAGTGAAATTTCAATATATTATAGCATATTTCTAAAACTTAAGATAGACAATTAAAAAAGAACCTGTTCTGTTTTGATAGCTCCAAAAAAGAACAAGTCCTCAAAAACCGCTTAAAATCAACATTTTTCTTTGTTCTAAGCTGAAAAAATTCCATTAAAAACCAAGAATCAACCGTCCTTTTTAATGCGCTCTAACAACTCTTCCAAAACCCTGTCTGCATCCTCATAAGGAACTTGGCAAGTGCCCACTTGTTTGTGACCTCCTCCGCCATATTGCAGCAAAAGAGCGCCTACATCAGTATTAGAGGTTCTATTTATAATACTATGTCCAACAGCAATTGGGCAGTTTTGTTTACCTCTTCCGTCCACCATCCAAATGGAAATATTTTGTTTAGGAAAAAGGCTGTAAATCAGAAATCTGTTTCCGCTATAAATAGTCTCTACACCACGCAGATCGGTGATAATAGCATTGCCGTCTACTCTGGTATAGTCTTTAATCATATCCTTAAATAATTTGTCCTGTTCAAAGTATAACTCAATTCTTTCTTTCACATCAGGATTTTCCAGTATTTCGTCAATATTCTGCACCCTACATGCATCAATCAGGTCTTCCATAAGATCGTAATTGCTTATACGGAAGTTCCTAAACCTTCCTAGACCTGTTCTAGGATCCATTATAAAGCCCAATAATATCCAGCCAACCGGGTTCAAAATATCATCAATTGACAGTTTAGCAGCATCAACCTTATCAACAGCAACAACCATTGGTTCCAGATGAGGAAACTTATTTTCTCCGTCGTAGTATTCATAAACCACACGAGCCGCACTGTCGGCAGGTCTGCTCTCGCCTTCAAACTTCAAATCTGTTCCGATTCTTTCAATTTCACTGGTATGATGATCAAACCACAGCTTGCAGCCCTCCACATATGGAACATTTGCTAGAACATCATTTTCCGTAACAATAATTAAACCGTCTTGCAGGTCTTTAGGATGTACAAACTTCCAGCTATTGATTATGCCAGCTTCTTTTAAAATTGCGGCACAAGCTAATCCGTCAAAATCAGATCTTGTTAATAATCTCATGAGAAACCCCCCAGAAAATTTTATAGAATCTTGTTAGTAAACGGTCAGGTTTACGGAAAACCTCAAACTTATGGAACGGTCTGCCAAATTAGGGCGTGCTCCCACTAAGCTAACACAATTTCTTCGGCTGATTTTACGACATTTTTTGTCATTATGCTGCTCCAAGATCTTCCAAAATCTCTTCGATTATAGCAACTCTATGTTGACTTGCAATTTTAAAGCAGTGTTTCGGTGTATATAAATTGCTTAAATGGAATTGCTATATGCGTCGGTGATTCTTCCTTGGATAGCAAATAATCAAGCTCGAAAATCTTTCCATTCCAATAGTGGGACAGGCTCTAAACCAAAATTTATATTAAGAGTATACTACATTAATTTTTTAAGGTCAAATAATCATTAAAAAATTCTTGGGATTTCTTGCTTGTATATAATTTGCTAATTTCCAAAAAATAATTCCACAAGCAAATTTTCTCTGATGTAATGTTAAAGGGGGCTCTGCAATTGATTTTAAAAAGTACAATGTTTAAAATTTTAATTGTTTTAGTTGTTATAATGACTATTTTAACGGTTTGTTGGTTTAATTATACAAGCCTAATCCCAGAAAAATTAGGGGATAGATACAAGGGCATTTATGTTGTTGCGAATACAAATAAGTCTTAACTATTTTGTCCCACAAGCCCCTTTTATGGGACTCGCCAAAAATTTCGAAGTAGTAGGATTAGATTTTATATCAGTATTTAAATTTTTGTTAAGAAACAAATATAGGGTGGCGTGATATTGTTATGGATATTTATTTTAAAGCTGAAAAGAAGATTGTTTTATATGAAAAGAGAACCATACGTTTAAAAGATATTGCTGAGGTTTTCGCACCAAAGGATGAGATGAATAAGATTTTGAATACAGAAATATTCAACATAGAAAAGGACGGCAACAGAAATTATGTAATTTCTAATTTAGAAATAATCGAAAAGCTTAAACAAAAGTTTCCTAGCGCTACTATTAATTCCGTTGGTGAAATGGATACACTAGTTGCTTACATGCCAAACAAAAAAACAGAGAACAAAACTCTAACCTTAGTCAAAATTGTATTTGTAACTCTCATACTTCTTGCAGGCTCATCAACTGCAATCATGACATTTCATACAGATTCTCAGATTGCGACTGTTTTTAAAAATTTCTATTATATTTTCTTTAAGGAAATTCCCCATAACCCAATACTAATTGACATCCCTTATTCCATAGGAATTTCTCTTGGAATCATAGTATTTTTTAATCATTTCGGTAGGAAAAAGCTTACAAAAGACCCTACTCCTATTGAGGTTGAAATGGATTTGTATGATCAAGACATTACCAATACGCTTATTGAAAAAATCAGCGTATTGAAAAAGAAAGTAAAAGGAAAGTGATTTAATTGGATATATTAAAGATATTATTCATTCAATTTATTATTTTCTCTTCAGGAGTTGTAATAGCAGGCGGCGTATTTGCGTTTATTGCCACCATTGGTGTTGTACCCCGGCTGGCTGGAAGAACCAAAACGCAAAAGTATATCAGGTGGTATGAAACATGTATTATTATAGGCGGTATTTTTGGTACTTCAACAATGTTCATAGATTATTATCTTCCTCTAGGCACTTTCTTTGTTATAGTGTTTAGTTTATGCATCGGCATTTTCATTGGTTGTTTTGCCGTATCTTTAGCAGAGGTTTTGGATGTGATTCCTATACTTGGAAGAAGGGGTAATGTATCAAAAGGTCTGTCGTTTTTTATGTTGGCAATTGCATTTGGAAAACTAACCGGTTCAATAATTTATTATGTTTTGCCGGGTTTTTACTTCCGCTAGTCTAAGAACCTGTGCTAAATAAGCAGTCACCCCGCCCTTGAAAGCGATTATTCCGCCATTCTTTGTTGGGCTGGCTTGACATAATTTTTCTATCATGCCTTCACCAACCCGCCGCAAATGGCGAAAAATCGCCATTTCAAATTCGGGCAACCCATTATTGAACACAGGTTCTAATTTTTAAAAAGGAGCTGGAAACTATGGTTGCGAATCAAAAGCAAAAGGAAGAATATCAAAAGCTGGTTGATAAAATTTCTCCTAACAGTCAAATTGTAAAAAACTGTGCCAGGGCATTTATTGTAGGCGGAATCATTTGCTGTATAGGACAATTTATCAATAATATTTATTTAAACCTAGGCTACACTTTAGATGAAACCTCAAAAGCTACATCGATCATTTTAATCATTATCGCAATGACGCTTACAGGGCTAGGAGTATATGACATCATTGTGAAATATGCAGGCGCCGGCGCATCAGTTCCCATAACAGGGTTTGCAAACTCTATGGTATCAACCGCAATTGAGTTTAAAAAGGAAGGTTATATCACAGGTGTTGGAGCAAAACTCTTTACAATTGCAGGGCCGGTGGTTGTATATGGTACAATTACCTCCGTTATTGTGGGGCTTTTTCATTATGCTTTTAGGGTGGTTGATTTAGGCTTAATACGTTAAATTTTTGACTAGACTGCAAGGGAGTTGACTTGCTATATAGACAATTAAAAACGGATGCAAAGTAAATTTGGCTTGCTATATAGGCTGGTTGCTTTGTATAGGGAAGCAAAACCAAAAGTAACCCTTTAGCTATTCTATCTTTATGAATAAAAGTCAGTAAAAAATTGGCTTGCTATATAGGCTGGTTGCTTTATATAGAGAAGCAAAACGAAAGCAAATGTTTGGCTTCATTTCCATTTATTTAAAATCAGCGTCTGTATTAAGTAGATTTTCTTGCTATCTGTGCAGGTAAAGCAACCCTTAGGCAATTCCATTTATTTTACTAACAGGTCATCATAAAGTGTAATTTCTATATAAAACTAAGAAGGTGAAAACATGGCTAAACACATAGGTGAACAAACCATCTATTTTTATAATCCCCCTATAATAATAAGCACTGCCAGCGTGGTAGGCCAGAAGGAAGGGGAAGGACCTTTAGGAGCTGACTTTGACATTATCCTCAATGATTCTCTGGCAGGTCAGGATAGTTGGGAAACGGCTGAAACTCAAATGTCAATTGATACAATTTCACAGCTTTTAAGCAAAACCTCTTTACAAGCAACTGATATTGATTATTTTTTGGCAGGCGACTTGCTTAATCAAAATGTTGCCAGTGCATTTAGCGCAAGGGATCTAGGACGACCTTTTCTTGGGCTTTTCACAGCATGTGCAACCTTTGGAGAAGCCCTGGCAGTAGGCTCGGTTTTTTTGGAGTCTGATTGTGCAAACAGGGTTATAGCATCTGCCTCCAGCCATTTTTGCGCTGCAGAAAAGCAATTCAGATATCCCCTTGAATTTGGCACTCAAAGACCACCAACCACATCATGGACCGTAACAGGCTGCGGTGCTGCGCTATTGGCAAAATCCGGCGAAGGGCCTAAAATAACATACGCTACAATCGGAAAGCTGATAGATCTGGGTATCAAGGACCCTAACAATATGGGTGCCGCAATGGCGCCTGCGGCTGTGGATACAATAAAAAGGCATTTAAGTGATACCAAAAGAAATGCAAACTATTATGACTTGATTGTTACAGGAGATCTTGGACATTATGGAAGGAAGATAGTGGAGCAATTGTTAAGCGAACAATCAATCTATGTTTCCTCTAATTATATAGACTGCGGTATGGAGATATTTGACCAAAAAACACAGGATACACATGCCGGAGGTAGTGGTTGCGGTTGCTGTGCAGTTACTTTTTCAGGAACGATTTATAAAAAGCTGTTGAAAAAAGAGCTTAATAAAATACTGTTCGTTCCAACAGGTGCGTTATTTAACCCAACGTCAACAATGCAAGGCGAATCCATACCCGGCATTGCCCATGCAATTGCAATTGAAAATGAATAGGAGGTGACTTTTATGGATTTTGTAAAAGCGTTTATTGTAGGTGGAATAATTTGCCTGATTGCTCAAATAATAATTGATAAAACAAAAGTCACTTCAGCCAAAATCATGGTTTACTTTGTTTGCGGAGGTTGTATACTGGGAGGGCTTGGGTTGTATCAACCGCTTGTTGATTTTGCTGAAGCAGGCGCAACTGTTCCCCTGCCCGGCTTTGGATTTGCACTGGCAAAGGGTGTAATGACAGAAGTTGAAAGCTATGGTCTACAAGGAGTCTTAACAGGTGGTCTAAAAGCCACTTCCGCCGGTATAACCAGCGCAATGTTATTTGGGGTGCTGGCGTCACTGGCATTTAGTCCAAAGGATAAAAAATAATTTTAAATAAATGCGCCCATTAAAATATATTTATGGGTGCATTTTAAATTTTAGGAATTATTACGGTCAGTAGGAATAGCACCAATTTATTAAGTTATATCATAGACTACAAAAATATATCAAACACTTAGTGCGAGGTATTTTGACTGACAGTTGTCTAAGATTTTAATAAAGATTGGTATAAAGATCATATGACAATGAATGCTTATTTTGCTAAGACTATTAAAGTATAGTTACCCAAAAATCTGCATGCAACCTTTTCTGTCAAAATCTTTGACAATATTTTTATAATTACAGCTTTTATTTTTTTCTCTTGCTGGTAGCTCTATCCCAATAATTTTTGCAGCAGAGTGCTACGGTGTTAATTCATAAGCGCAAATTTCATACCCACAAAAACGTAAAAGCTGCAAGGCACTTTCCAAACAGAAAAAATGCAAATGATGATATTTTATGCTACCACTTGCTACACAGTTTCGCAATACCGTATGTACAGTAATTTCAAGCGGTATTTTAAAAACCTTATATTCAGCTTTATCTTTCAGACCTTTGACAAACCCAAATATATCCTCTACATGCTCAATAACATCTAAGCATAACAACAAGTCATAATGTTCATCTGATTTTAAAATATCGGCACAACTATACTCAATTCCCTATGCTTATAGCTGTTGCACATCTCAATAGCCCTTTTTGATATATCGTAACCTGTGTATCTTGCTTCTTTTCCAAGCATTTGTCGCAAATTCACAAGTGGCTGACACGCACCGCAACCTACATCACATACTGATTGAAAGCCACTCATATGATTGTTTGCCAGAATATTTTTAGTGATTAACGCTTTAAAAAAGAATCTTCAACATGCCAAGATGGGTTGTCGTGTTCGTAACATCCATTGTTGTATACATTTTCATTTTCCATCTTCACCCCTTTTCTTTAAGTACTAATTCCTTTCATTACTATCTGATGAAAAAAACATCAAGATTTACCAGACTGTTAACAACTATTGCTTGCTTTGCCCGAACCCCACTTCTTTCTTAATGGAAAGAAGCAAATAATTTTAACAGTAACTACCCGTTTGCGGATATTTCTAAGAGAAAAGACTTATAAATGCTCATCATTAACTCAAATTTACTAAAAATCATATTCCTTTTCTGTAGGAGTATCAACGATAAGGTAAAAAACGATAAGTTGGAATATGTGGAATAGGGTTTATCCATCCTAGTTTGATTATAGCTAATTCCATTGAAAATCGACTATAGCAAACTTGTTTGCGTAGGTCGATTTCAATTGAATTATTCGCCCTGCCACACGAGTTTTAGCAAAGCGAAACTAGTGGCGCTAGGCCAAACGAGTGGCGCAAAGCGAAACGAGTGGCGCTAGGTCAAACGAGTGGTGCAAAGCGATACGAGGGCGCTAGGCGATACGAGTGGCGCAAAGCGATACGAGTGGTGCTAGGTCAAACGAGTGGCGCAAAGCGAAACGAGTGGTGCTAGGCCAAACGAGTGGCGCAAAGCGAAACGAGTGGTGCTAGGCCAAACGAGTGGCGCTAGGCCAAACGAGTGGCGCAAAGCGAAACGAGTGGTGCTAGGTCAAACGAGTGGCGCTAGGCCAAACGAGTGGCGCAAAGCGATATGAGTGGCGCAAAGCGATACGAGTGGTGCAAAGTGAATCGAGTGGTTCAAAACCAAACTAGTGGCGCAAGGCCAAACGAGTGGCGCAGGGCGTGTGTTTCGGTTTTTAGGCCGAAACAGCTATAGATCGCTAATTCAATAAAATTGACTATAGCAAACTTGTTTGCGTAGGTCGCCCTGCCAAGGAGTGTAACAGTAGAGCAGGTTTAAGAAGTTCCGTTATGTGAGTATAGCATTTTCAATACAACGGGCAGCATATGTTGCTAGTCTTGTTCCTTTATTATTGTCAAAAGCTACAATAGCTTTCATTAACCCTATTGTCCCAACTGAAATAAGGTCTTCGTTTGCTGTGGAGATATTTCCATATTTCTTTGCAATATGAGCTACTAGTCTTAAGTTTCTCTCGACCAAGACATTTTTTGCGTCCAGATCGCCTTTTTCTTTGTATAACTCCATATAATGTTTCTCTTCATCAGCCGAAAGAGGCTGGGGGAAAGAATTGCTGCCGGCAACATAAGAAAAGAAATAAAAGCTGCTTAAAAATAATGAAAACAAAGCGACACCCCCTAACATTTTAATATCATTAGTATCTCTATTTTCAATCAAAATAAAAATGCAGCATTTTGCTAAACATAACATCAAATTAACATTGATAGTAACAAAGTCATTGATATTTGTATATTATAGCTTTTTCAGCCCAAACCGGACCGAAACACACGCCCTGTGCCACTCGCTTCACTTTGCTACTCTCGTGTGCCGGGGCGCATAATTCAATTCAATATCGTCTTAAGCAAACTAGTTTGCTATAGCACATTTTCAATTGAATTAGCTATATATTGCTGTTTCTGCCTTTAAGACCGAAACACACGCCCTGTGCCACTCGCTTCACTTTGTTACTCTCGTGTGACGGGGCGCATAATTCAATTGATTAGCGTCTTAAGCAAACTAGTTTGCTATAGCCCATTTTCAATTGAATTAGCTGTTTCTGCCTTTAAGACCGAAACACACGCCCTGCGCCACTCGCTTCACTTTGCTACTCTCGTGTGCCGGGGCGCATAATTCAATTGAATATCGTCTTAAGCAAACTAGTTTGCTATAGCCGATTTTCAATTGAATTAGCTATATACTCAAATGAATAAGGAACAGTAACAAAAGCTATTCTTTATTAAGTAAAAACTCATGCTGCACCTTTAATAGACACTTTTGTTACTCTTTAATAAGCATTTGTGTATAAAAACCGTCGTTTTTTAGAATTGCCTTATTAACGTAAAAAATATAAAAAGAACGTGATAAAAGCCGTTTGAAACGGCTTTTTTTGCACCATATTTTTTCCTATTACAATATTATGATTAATAGGCTCATATTGTGCATGGTTAAATATTACAAAAACAATTTTTTTCAGTTTGCTATCGATGTGGAATTGATATGCATGTGGGGGTGTGCGTGTGTGTGTGTGTGTGTGTGTGTCAAAACTATGGTGCCAAAAAGGCTTCTTTA
>CAZTAY010000084.1:0-13073 GCA_964611655.1 uncultured Eubacteriales bacterium | reverse complement strand
AACTTCTCTAAGGGTCGTTCCCATTGGGACTTCAACAAGACCTGTGTTTTTAATTTTTCCGCCAACAGCGAAAACTTTTGTTCCGGGAGATTTTTCTGTTCCGATTGACGTGAACCAATCAGCGCCTTTTAATATAATCTGTGGAACGTTGGCATAGGTCTCAACGTTGTTTAATACGGTTGGACAGCCGAAAATACCTTTTACTGCAGGGAACGGAGGACGTGGTCTAGGTTCTCCTCTTAAACCTTCAATAGAGTGGATTAACGCGGTTTCTTCTCCGCAGACGAAAGCACCTGCGCCGAGACGTATTTCCATATCAAAGGCAAAGCCTGTTCCTAAAACGTTGTTTCCTAAAAGACCGTATTCTTTTGCTTGGTCAATTGCCTTTTGAAGCCTTTGAACAGCTATTGGATATTCGGCTCTGACATAGACATAACCCATGTTCGCGCCAATAGCATATCCCGCGATAGCCATAGCTTCAACGATAACATGCGGGTCGCCTTCTAAAACGGAACGATCCATGAACGCACCCGGGTCACCCTCGTCGGCGTTACATGCAACGTATTTCTGGTCTGACTGGGATTTGTAAGTAAATTCCCATTTAAGACCTGTTGGGAAGCCGCCGCCGCCTCTTCCTCTTAAACCCGATTTCTTAATTATGTCAATGACTTCTTCTGGTTTTAACTCTGTTAAAACCTTTGCTAACGCGGCATAACCGTCATTAGCTATGTATTCGTCTATATCTTCGGGATCAATAACGCCGCAATTTCTAAGAGCTAAACGGAGCTGCTTTTTATAGAAATCAACTTCTGTAAGGGATTTTATTGTATTATCATCAGATACAGATTCGTCATAAACAAGTCTTGAAACAATTCTGCCCTTTATGAGATGTTCGTTAATAATTTCATTAACGTCTTCTTCTTTAACCTGGCTATAGAAAACGCCTTCGGGGTAGACAATAACGATTGGGCCTAAGGCGCAAAGACCAAAACACCCGGTTCTGACAACTTTTATTTCTTTTTCAAGTGCGTTTTCAACAACGCCTTTTTCAAACGCGTCAAGAATTTTAGTTGAGCCGGAGGAAGAACAACCTGTTCCGGCACACACTAGAACGTGAGAGCGAAAAAACTCCATTATGATTTCCTCCTATTACTCTTCATTTTCAGTGCCTATTGTATATTCTGTAACAGGCTTTCCTAATTTTAAATGTTGGTTAATTATTTTGTCCACTTTGTCGGCGGTCATACGTATATAAGTGACCTTTGAGCCGTCGGGATTAAAAATTTCTACAACGGGTTCTAAACGGCAGATGCCTATACAGCCTGTTTGAGAAACGGTTACGTTTTCGAGTCTTTCTTTATTAACTTTATCAACGAAAGCGGACATTACAGGTCTCGCTCCGGCGGCTATACCGCAGGTTGCCATTCCAACTACAACCTTGTAACCAGAATTTTCTTTTCTTAAATCAACGTCTTGACGAGCCTTTTCGCGGATAGCTTTTAAATCTTCAAGAGATTTCATAATTTCACCTCATTAAATTATTTATATCTTGCTAAAATTCCGGCGACATCAGCAGGATCGATTTTCCCGAAAACATCGTCATTAACCACCATTACAGGGGCAAGTCCACAGGCGCCTATGCATCTTGTTGCGTCAATTGAATAGAGACCGTCTTCAGAGGTGTCCCCTGCTTTAATACCCAAGGTTGATTCGATTTTTTCAAGAACTTTGTCTGAACCTTTAACATAACAAGCTGTTCCGAGGCAGACGCTGACCTTGTATTTTCCTACTGGTTTTAAAGTGAATCTGGAATAAAACGTTACTACTCCATAAATTTCTGACAGAGGTACATTAAATTTTTCAGCAATAAATTTTTGAACTTCATAAGGGATATAACCAAGATATTCCTGGGTTTCATGCAAAATGGCTATAAGTGCACCCTGTTTGCTGCTGTTTTGCTCAATAATTTCTGTGAGCCGTTTAGCAACTTCAGGAGTCAATATACCTTCAGCCGTTCCCTTTTCTAATTTGCTCATAAAGGTTCCCCCTTTAAAAAATTAAGCTCCATGTCTTTTTTTTAACAATCCTTGACGTGATGACATAAAATTATTATAGGAGCTATTAACAGTATTATAGCATTTGAATAAAATTATTACAACAGTTTATTTCATTATTGTGAAAGGAGTTGTAAATTACTTTATATTTCTGAAATCATTTCCATTTTCTGACCTTATTGAATTGGAATATAAATATATATTGTAACATTCCCGATTAGGCATTATAATATTTAAAATCGATTAATGCGGAGGTAATTATGGCAAACCCAATTTTTAAAATGATTCTACCCAGGGAATTAAATGACATCCTGAAAAATCCTTCCATAAATGTTATTATACCACAGTCCAGAGAAGAGCTTCTGGAGCTTGCTTTGGGCGGGAAAAACAATATGACCTATGATGTGGAATATGACGTTAACGGAGAAAACATTAAGGAAGCCTATGTTACAAAGTGTAAAAACGGCATTGTTGCCAATTATACAGACAGCGCAATGAGACGCAGAGATCCCAACAGCATGGTTATTGCCGACGAATCTCCAACAGATAAACCGACTCATGAACAGCGTTTTGGCACTTCCTTTGAGCCAATCAGGGAACATGCTTTGGAATGGTTTAAAAATCAGACAGATATTATATGTATGCCGTTTTTATCAGGAAATGACGGGGATATGGGAGTCGGTTATCATTCCCTTTTAATAATCCCTAAAAACGCTGCGTTTTTTGCCCTTGCTCTTGCGGATTTGCAGGGTTTTATACCCCAGAATAAAATACCGAATTTTTTTAAGCCTAGAGCAATAATATATGTTGTGCCGCCGTTCAGACATTTGTATTATAATAAAGAACAGGTAGTTGTTCATAACAGGCTTTTCGACGTTCACGAGGTCTTTTCGTTTAACTTATATCCCGGCCCATCGGCTAAGAAGGGCATTTACAGCGTGCTTTTGTCAATTGGTGAAAGAGAAGGCTGGACTACCCTTCACGCCTCTACAGTCAGGGTTATTACGCCTTATGAAATGGAGCTTGTAATCACTCATGAGGGCGCATCGGGCGGAGGCAAAAGCGAAATGCTTGAACCACTTCACAGACTTCCCGACGGAAGACTTCTTCTCGGGCGAAACATTATTAATAATGAAAAAGTAATTTTAAGTATTTCCGATTCCTGCGAACTTCACCCGGTTACGGACGATATGGCATCCTGCCATCCGGCGTTTCAGGGGAAAAAGAGAAAGCTTGTTCTTGCGGACGCTGAAAACGGATGGTTTTTGAGGGTTGACCATATTACGAAATACGGAACAGAGCCACAGACGGAGCGCAACACAATTCACCCGAAAGAACCTCTTGTTTTTATAAATATTGATGCTGTTCCGGGCTCTACCTGCCTTATTTGGGAGCCTGTTGAAGACGCGCCGGGAAAACCCTGCCCTAACCCAAGGGTTATTATTCCGAGAAAATTTATGGAAAACCATGTGGATCACCCAGTTGACGTGGATATCAGAAGCTTTGGCATAAGACAGCCGCCTTCAACGAAGGAACACCCCAACTATGGGATTGCAGGGCTTTTCCATGTTCTTCCACCGGCTCTTGCATGGCTCTGGAGGCTTGTTTCACCAAGAGGTCACAAAAACCCCAGCATAGCCGATTCAGTGGGAATGCAGTCAGAGGGCGTAGGCTCTTATTGGCCTTTCGCCACAGGCAGAAAAGTTGATCAGGCGAATTTGCTTCTTGACCAAATTATTAAAACCCCAAAAACAAAATTCATCCTTGTGCCGAACCAGTATGTGGGAGCTTATGAAGTTGGTTTTTCAGGGCAGTGGGTGACAAGGGAATATTTGTCAAGACGCGGCGGCGTTGAGTTCAGAGACGGTGCATTGGAAGAATCCAGATGTCCTCTGCTTGGCTATTCGCCGAAACAGATGAAAATAGACGGTATCTATGTGCCGAAATGGCTTTTAAGAGTTGATTTACAGCCAGAAGTTGGGACAGAAGGTTATGACGCGGGCGCAAAAATGTTGATGGATTTCTTTAAATCGGAAGCTAAACAGTTTTTGTGTGAGGATATTAACCCTCTCGGACGCGAAATTATTGAAGCTTGTTTGAATGACGCTACGTTGGAAGAATATTTTTCATTTATTCCTGTTATGTAATTAATTCTTTGTGGCAATCCTAAGCGGGCGAACGCAGTTCGCCCCTACGGATTTCATACTTTTGATTGAAACTTACGTATAACGCTATAAATGGTAAATGAGGCGATAACATGGACGAAATAAAGAACACTATTACTACAGTCGCTAGAAATATTAAAAAAACCTCAGAAGAGCTTTTTAAGACTACAAAAGCCAACATGAGTATCTCCAATGAAGAAATGAATTTGAAATCGATTTATGAAGATATTGGGCGAAAGGTGCATGAGATTTATGCCTACGGCGGCAGTCTTGGAAAGTTTTTTGACGAGAAGTATGCAGAAATTTTGGCTACTGAAAGAAAAATAAGCCAGCTTAAAGCTGAGCTTGAACTTGCTAAAGGCTCTATTATGTGCCCGGGCTGCTCTAATTATGTCAATAAGGACAGTGAATTTTGCCCGAAATGCGGGAATGTTATGTCGGGCGCGAAAGTTGCCGCAAAGCCTACACATTTAGCAGAACCTGCCCCATTTATTCCTGAGATCAAAGAGGAACAGCCCCCTGTCTCCCCCCCAAAAAAGAAATGCGCCGTATGCGGTGAGCTTAATGACGCGGGAGATAAGTTCTGCCTTTCCTGTGGAAGATACCTCTAATCTGGTAAATTTTGGATATATTTATCAGATTATTGTTTTACAATTTAGTTAGCAACCAATAGACACGAGTGCTAACAATATAGTATAATAATATTATAAATGTAAATAATTACTATTAACTCAGTTTTAAATTAAGAGGGATGTGATATTATGGATGACATGACTTTTGAAAACTTTTTCAAAATCTTCTTAAACAACGCCTTTGTAGTCAACAAAGACCCTGCGGCGGAGCAGTATGAAGATGTTAAATGCCGAAATTGCGGCATGACTTTGGGGAAGTTCAAAAAAATTGGGCGGCTTGGCTGTTCAGTTTGTTATGATTCCTTTAAAGAGCAGCTCTCACCCATTATAAAAGGCGTTCAGGGGGGAGAAGTTCATACAGGGAAAATACCCGCTAACGTAAGCGGCGAACTTCTTAAAAAGCGGCAAATAGACAGGCTCAGAGCCGAGATTGTTCAAGCCGTGGCAAAAGAGGAGTATGAAAAAGCCGCTTTTTTAAGAGACCAGATAAAGAGTATGTCCGGCGAGGGAGGTGCTTAGAATGACTGTAAAAAAATGGTATGAGGACAAAGCCGTTGATTGCAATGAAATAATTTCAACAAGGATTCGTTTAGCTAGAAATTTGGAAAATTATCTTTTTACCGCGTTATTGCCTGACGGTGACGCGCTGAAACTCATAGATGAAGTAACTATGAGCCTTAAAGGAGACAGAACTCCAATCGGTGAGGCTTTTTCTTTCAGGCACTTAAATAATGAGCCTCAGAGCGTTTTATACATGTTAATGGAAAAGCATCTTATCAGCATGGAAATGGTTCGTAAGAAGGCACCCAAGGCTCTGCTTCTTAAAGATGATGAATCTGTGGCCATTATGTTAAATGAAGAGGATCATATCCGTATACAAACCATTTTTTCAGGCGATAATATTGAAAAAGCCCATGATTTGGCAAATCGCCTTGACGATCTTATCGGAGAAAGTACAAGATACGCTTTTGATGAGAATCTTGGATATCTAACGTCCTGTCCCACAAATGTGGGAACGGGCATGAGAGGTTCTTACATGCTTCATCTACCTGCACTGGAGATGACTGGACAGATTCCCCATATAGTCTCAGCCATAAGCAAGTTCGGTATGACTATAAGGGGTATTCACGGTGAGGGTTCAAAGCCCATCGGCTCTGTATACCAGCTTTCAAACCAGATAACCATGGGGAAATCAGAGGAAGAAATAATTACGGCGCTGTCAACCCTTACTCAGCAGATTACAGCTCAGGAAGCAGATATAAGAACTCAGCTTCTGAGCCAGAAAAAAACCGATTTCTGTGATAGAATTTACAGGTCTTACGGCAATTTAAAGTACGCCCGAAAAATTAGTCTTGAAGAAGCTATGCAAAGCCTTTCTGACGTGCGTCTTGGCTATATGCTTAATATAATCACTGAGCCAAAGCCTGAAAAAACTATTTACAACTTAATGATGGATATCCAGCCGGGAAATATTGCCAGGTTGTCAAAATCCGCCGGAAGTCAGGGGGATTTGCAGTTTGAAGATGCGGATGTCGTTAGAGCTTATTATATAAGGGAAAATCTTAAATAATTTTAAATAAATTTGAATGAGGAGGAATACATATGCAGGGCAGATTGTCTCAACAAGCTAAAGAAGCTATAGATAACGCAGAAAATGCTGCTTTTACTCTTAATCATAACTATATTGGAACTGAACATCTATTGCTTGGGCTTCTTAAAACCAACCAAAGCATTGCATATAAAGTTTTTGAAAATCAGGGCTTCACCTATGAGAACGCCGAAGCTAAAATTTTGTCCCTCACAGGACGTGGAGATTATATCGGACCACCTCAGGGATATACACCAAAGGCTAAAAGCGTTCTTGAAAACAGCGCAAATGAGGCAAGAATTAACGGAAATAA
The DNA here is from genome assembly GCA_964611655.1 of uncultured Eubacteriales bacterium. GTDB lineage: Bacteria > Bacillota > Clostridia > Lachnospirales > CAZTAY01 > CAZTAY01. Next base: position 6,321 of record CAZTAY010000084.1, on the reverse strand, counting down.
TTATATAGGCACGGAACACCTTCTTTTAGCCCTCTTAAAGGAAAGAGACTCCGTTTCGGGCAGAACCATGATGGAGTGTGGCTTTGACATGAATAGAGCCTATGACGACCTTATGATTGCTCTTGGGAATCAAGAAGCACCGCCCCAATTTTTTCAAGGCACGCCAAAACCTCCTGTCCCGCCTAAAAAGCCCCAACCAAAATCAAATACTCCAACTCTTGACCAGTTCAGCCGGGATTTGACCCAAATGGCTCAGGATAATAAATTTGACCCAATTATCGGTCGTGAAACGGAAATAGAGCGAATTATACAGATACTGAGCCGCCGGACGAAAAATAACCCCTGTCTTGTCGGAGACCCGGGGGTTGGAAAAACGGCCATTGCAGAGGGACTTGCCCAGAAAATAATATCGGGCGATATTCCTGAACTTCTTACGGGCAAGAGGATCGTGTCTCTTGACATGTCCTCCATGGTTGCGGGAAGCAAATACCGCGGTGAATTCGAGGAACGTATAAAGAAGGTTATGGCGGAGGTTAAACAGGCGGGTAATGTAATCCTGTTTGTTGATGAGCTTCATACCATAATTGGCGCAGGAGCGGCTGAGGGAGCAATAGACGCGTCAAACATTATGAAGCCGTCTCTTTCGAGGGGTGAAATTCAACTTATCGGAGCAACGACATTTAATGAATACAGGAAATATATTGAAAAGGACGCGGCTCTTGAAAGAAGATTCCAGCCCGTCACTGTTTCTGAGCCAAATGAGGAAGAAGCTATACAAATGCTTTTCGGGCTCAGGGATAAGTATGAAGCCCATCACAAGGTGAAAATAACAGACGAAGCCATAATTGCGTCAGTAAGGCTGTCTTCAAGATATATTTCAGACAGATTTTTGCCGGATAAAGCCATTGACTTAGTTGACGAGGCGGCTTCAAAGGCAAGGCTTAAAACATACACAGCTCCCCCTTCAATTAAGGAACTGGAATTAAAATTTAATGAGCTTAGCAAGGAAAAGGAAGCGGCAATCAAACAGGAAGAGTTTGAAAAGGCCGGAACAATCAAGAGGCAACAGGACGAAATTAAAAATGAATTGGAGCTTGCCAAAAAAAGTTGGAGTGATAAAAACAGCGTGGCGATAAATACTGTTGATCAGGACGAAATCGCCGACATAATTTCCAACTGGACAGGAATTCCTGTTAAGAGGCTTCAACAGGAAGAAAGCGAACGGCTTCTTAACATGGAAGAAATTCTTCACAAGCGCATAATCGGACAGGAGCAAGCTGTTAAAGCCGTTGCAAAAGCCATAAGACGCGGCAGAGTTGGACTTAAAGATCCAAAGCGTCCGACAGGTTCATTCCTGTTTCTGGGTCCTACTGGCGTTGGAAAAACCGAGCTTTCAAGAACCCTTGCAGAGACCCTTTTCGGCAATGAAGATAACATAATCCGCGTTGATATGTCGGAATATATGGAGAAACACAGTGTTTCAAAGCTGATTGGTTCTCCTCCGGGTTATGTGGGTTATGACGAGGGCGGTCAGTTAAGTGAAAAAATAAGAAGAAAGCCATATTCAGTGGTGCTTTTTGACGAAATTGAAAAAGCCCACCCTGATGTGTTCAATATTCTGCTTCAGGTTCTGGACGACGGACATATTACGGATGCACAGGGAAGAAGAGTTGATTTTAAAAACACAATTATTATTATGACCTCAAACGCGGGCGCAAGAAATATTGTTGAACCTAAAAAACTTGGTTTTGTCACAGGTGAGGATACTAACAAGACCTATGAAGACATGAAAAAAAGCGTTATGGACGAAGTTAAAAAAATGTTCCGTCCTGAATTCATTAACAGAATTGACGATATTATTGTGTTCCATCAGCTTACCCGAGAGAATGTCAAGGACATAACAAAAAATCTTATTGCCGAAATGACAAAGAGAATTAAGGCTAACATGGATATCGGTTTAAGCGTATCGGACGAGGTTATTAACAAGCTTGCTGAGGAAGGTTATGACCCGCTTTTCGGAGCAAGACCTCTTAAAAGAGTGGTTCAGTCAAAAATTGAGGACGTTTTAGCTGAGAACATTTTGGAGGGCAAGTATAAGAAGGGCGATACTGCAACTATAAAATTAGTTGATAATGGAATAGTTTTTGAATAAAAAGTAACAAGATGTTGATATAAGCAAAAAGCTCTTTAAATTTTCATTTAAAGAGCTTTTTTATAATGATATATGACCCGTAGGGGAATCGAACCCCTGTTTCAGCCGTGAGAGGGCCGCGTCTTGACCGCTTGACCAACGGGCCGTCATACAAATGGTATTATACTTAATAAACGCTGGGCTGTCAACACAATATTTTGTAGCTGTCTTTAGTTTCATAAATTTCATAGACCATCCAAATGATGTTAAAACAACACCCATTAATGCACAGTTGACTAACCTAAAAAATTAACTTATAATAAATCGGTCGAAATGGAGATGGTTTTTTGAGATTTTTTAAGACATTGCTTGAAAAGATAAGGGAAAATAAAATCCTCTTATCTGCTTTTCTTTTGCTTTATTTCTTGATTTTTACTGTTGCTACAGAGATTTTTCTAAACCAGATAAATACTGTGATAACTCCTTCTGTCTATCTGTTTACTGTAATCTTTGCCCTTTCTGTTATTTTTATTTCGTTAATGCTTTTCGGCCTGACCGGCAATGTGTTTGTTTCGGGCTTCATACCCACATTTGTAATTCTTGTTTTCTATGTAGTGAATTTTTACAGGGTGTATATTTCTGGTCATGCCCTGAGTCCGGCTGATTTCGCTCTGGCTAAACAGCTTGGCAACATATTGTCCTTTACTACTATTTCTTTGGAAAAGAGAGTCGCCGCCTCAATAGGATTAATGATATGCGACTGGATTATGCTTTTTCTCTTATCAAAGCCTATTAAAACCGGTCTGAGGGAGAGAATGCTTGTTTTTTCCGGCGGGCTCATGCTAACGCTGACCCTTTTCTATCTTTCCGCTCCACTATTCAGCTACAATTCTACCGCCTCCCCCGCGTCTTTTTATAAAAAACACGGCGCGGCTATGGGCTTTTTTTACATACTTACAGCGAATGCAGTTGATACCATTATTATTGAAGGTGCTGATATGACGGAGCTTTTGGGCAGCGATTATATAAAAAACTGGACGCCAAAACCTTACAGCAAAGAGACAATGGAAAATCTTGTGGCTATAATAAAGGAAAATTCTCAGCGGACAGAAATGATTGGCGTTGAAAAACCAAATATCATCGTTATTATGAGCGAAGCTTTTATTGACCCAACCGTTATTGAAAACCTTAATTTTTCAGATGACCCACTGCCTAATTTTCACGGACTTCAGGCTCTTAACTCAACCATATCAGGGAATGTTATAACCCCTGCTTTTGGAGGAGGAACCTGCGATCCCGAGTTTGAATTTTTAACAGGAAATTTATTAATTAATACGGGAGCTGGACGTTCGCCCTATCTGGATCATGATTATTATATAAGAGAAAATGAGGAAAAGTCCATAGCCCGGATTTTATCACGTCAAGGCTATAAAACAGTGGGGGTTCATCCATATCTTGGGGATTTTTATGACAGAATTTCCATATATAAAAAGCTTGGCTTTGATGAGTTTATTACATCGGAGGACATGGCTGACGCACCTATAAAAGGCAAGTTTATATCAGATGACTACTTCTCAGACGCTTTAATAAATGAAATAGAAAAAGCTGATAAACCGCTGTTCCTCTATGGGATTTCCATGGAAAACCATTTTGAGTATTATTATAACAAATTTACTGAAGAACCTGATATTGCCGTCTGGTCTGATTATCTGGACGAAGAACTTTTAGGGGGCGCAACTGCTTTAGTACAGGGACTTCATGATGCGGACAAGGCTCTTGGAAAGCTTGTTAACTATCTGGCAGAATCAGAAAAACCCACTCTCCTTTTCTTTTTCGGAGATCATCTTCCCCTTGTGGGAGGCAGTGCCCTTTCCTTTTATCAGGATCTTCAATACGTCAAAAGCCCCGGTTTTGAAGCAATGGATGAGAGCGAAATGTATAAAATGTTCACAACGCCCTATTTAATGTGGGCTAATTACGATATGCCAAAAAACGAATATAAAGACATGAGCACGGCTTTTATAGGGCCGATTCTCCTTGAACAGGCAGGTCTTGAAAAAAGCCTTTATCAGCAATTTATGTATGATGCCTATGACTTTTTCCACGGCGCAAAAGCGAATCTTTTCGTTGATTCAGAAAATGAAATTTATCTGGAACCTACCCCTGAAATGTCCCTTGTTCTTCAAATGCAGAAGCTTCTACAGTACGACTATCTCGACGGCGAAGGATTTGTAAACGATGCTCAGACTGCTATTGTAAAATAATTTTGTTGAAATTAACTGAATATTGTTTTATAATTATATCAGATTAATTTCAACAAAAATCAATAGAAGGAGGGTCTGTTATGCCAAAGAAATTTTTTGCAGTCATTTTAGCTTTATCTTTAGTTTTTTCTAATTTTTCAACCGTTAGCGCCAATTTTAAAGACAATTTTTACAATGATGAATTTTATTTAGACGGCGGCTTTGAGGGGGATTTAACCTCATCCGGGGATTTTGATGGTGATTTTGACGATGAATTTGACGGTTACTTGGGAGAATTTGTCGAAAGCATTTCTGAACTTACCAATAACAACTGGGATGACAGCTATTTTTCGTCAATAACAATGACAATGGACGAAACCACTGTTTCAATTGACGGCGTACAACAAGAAATATCTATTCCCCCGACTACTGAGGGCGGCGAACTCCTTATTCCGGCGGAAGATATAGCCGACATAATTGCTTCTAATGACAATACAACCGCTGTATCTGCCTTACTTCCCGTTAATGAAGCGGAAGAAGCTATGGGGCTTGACGTACATATTGAGGATGACACAATAACGATTACAAAACCATTTCAAACAAAACAGCTTATTGTTATGATGTATGAGGGCGCAGAACCAAAGGACGGTTACGGCGCATCCCAATACACTATTTGTTACGAAGGTGTATATCTTTTCCAATATGATACGGAGGAGCTTGCAAGAGAAGCCGTTGATGAATTTTTGCGTGATCCGAATGTTCTATATGCAGGGCCTAATAAAGTAATACCTGCTTTAGAGCGAGAAGTTAATGAAGAGCAGGAATTTTCTGCCTTGTCTGCTCTCGATCCTAACTGGGGCATAAATCGCATATCCGCCCCTTTGTATCAGGAATATCTTAGAAATCAAGGAAAAACAGACCAAATTGTGGTTGCCGTGCTGGACTCTGGTCTTGATACATCTCTCCCTGTTTTTTCAGACAGAACAATTATGAAGCCTGGTGTAGATCTTGTTGCCAATGACAATATTCCAGAAGACATATACAAGCACGGAACTTACATGGCAGGTATTATAGTCACTTCCACCCCATCAAATGTTAAAATAATGCCAATAAAAGTTTTAATGAACGACGGAGGTTCTACTGAAGCATTAATTATCAGCGGTGTAAACATGGCAGTTAATTATGGCGCGAATATAATTAATCTTAGTCTTGGAGCGCCTAATTGCATGTCAAACCCCTGTGCGTTAGACATAGCTATTAATTCTGCTGTCAATAGCGGAATTGCATCTGTTGCGGCAGCAGGCAATTCTTCTGCTCCTACTCGCTGTCCGGCTAAACATACAAGCACTATTGCGGTTGCGGCAACAGATGTTGAAGACGTTCCTTATGTCGGTTCAAAATACGGCAGTGAATTGGACGTAGCTGCGCCTGGTGTACAAATCGGAAGCGTTGACCCAAAAAATAATGGTGAAAGCGGTACGTCACAGGCCACTGCTTTTATATCTTCCGCCGCCGCTATGCTTTTAATTAGCAATCCGTCCCTTTCGCCAAGCGCCTTAAAAACGGTAATAAGAAACACCACGGTGGACTGCGGAGCGCCCGGAGAAGACATAATATATGGTACAGGAGTGTTGGATTTAAGAGTCGCTCTGGGTGTAGAGGTTGCACCAACGGGAATATCCGGGCTAACAAAATCCGTGATTAATTCCACAGGTTCCACCGAAACTCTTTATGCAAAAGTAGCACCTGATAACGCCACTAATAAGAGCGTTAATTTTTCCAGTAATCATTCCTCTGTTACCTACTCTAACGGAAAAGTTACTATCGTAGGAAGTCCTACTGCTATATTAACCGCCACTGCCGCTGGTGCGCCAGATGGGGCTACAAAGACATGCGCAATAAACCCATATATTCTGACACGTATCACCGCCCCGGCGGCAAAAACAG
>CAZTAY010000083.1:0-13113 GCA_964611655.1 uncultured Eubacteriales bacterium | reverse complement strand
CCGACATTCTCTTAATTTCAACGCTTTTGAAGATATTCTAAATTAGTCCTAACTTGACAGCACCCCAACGACAGACTAAAACATTTTTCGACAAAAATAGCTATAAATTTTGATGCAATTGTTATTCTCACATAAAAACCTAAAGCCATTTAATAAATGCTGTTTTATCCTCAGAATTAAATCCTGCTCTTCTGTAGAAATTTAATGTACTTTCCTCTTGACTGCCAGTCAAGAGCATAATTTTATAGCATTTTAGTTCTTTTGATATAGTGTGTGCAAAATTCAAAATTTGTGTTGCATAGCCTTTATTACGATAAATTTCTGCTGTAATAACATTTTCTATCAAAGCATACGAGCGTTGCTGATGTGTTAGATTCGGAACAATTATTAAAACACAATTTTTTTGTTGATTTTTCCGACTAATATGTAGTGATTTTTATCAGACATAATATTATTCCACAATTCCAATAGTGTGCTACTAATCTCCGGAAGGGGGTTATCGTGTAACTGGGTATATAGTCTTAATAATTCTGATAAGTCATCTTTATTAGCTCTTTGTATTTCTATTGTATTCATACTACACCTCGCATTACTTAAATTTATTATTATATCATAGTTTAAAGATAATACTTTTAAGTATAAAACAAAATATATAAAATTATAATCTTATCTTAAAGTTATATTAGCGTTAATTTTACTTAGTCCTAGCTTGACAGCACCCAAATAAGGCACTAAATGGATCGCTATACTGCGTTGGAATTGTAGGGTTTAATTAAATTATTTTTCTTAGAAAGGAGGATAATTTGATTACTCTTAGAGCCTTACCTAATATTGGAAAAGGACTAGAAAAACAATTAATTGCAATTGGAATTGACAGCATTTATACACTAAAAGAACTTGGCAGCCGAGAGGCTTGGACTCGAATCCGATTAAGCCACCAGGCTGCATGTATGAATCGTCTTTGTGCTTTAGAAGGGGCTATTAGAGGTATACGTTGGCATAATCTGCAGTAAGAACCTGTGTTTAATAAACTGTCACCCGCCTTTGAAAGGGATTATTCCGCCATTATTTGTTGGGTTGGCTTGACATAATTTTTCTATTATTATGCCTTCATCCCCCCGTAAATGGCGAAAATCGCCATTTCAAATTCGGGCAACCCATTATTTAACAAAGGTTTAAAAGCAGATCTTCGAGGACTTTATGATTCTATGCTTTAACTGAAAAACCTTTTAATCGAAGTGCATTTAAAAGCACAGATACACTTGAAAGACTCATTGCCGCTGCCGCTAATACTGGGCTTAAAAGAGGACCTCCAAATATAAACAACACACCGGCGGCAAAAGGAATTCCTGCAATATTATATGCAAATGCCCAAAACAAGTTTTGTTTAATATTGCGAATAGTGCTTTTAGAAAGCTGTATTGCCCCTGGAACGTCCATCAAATCACTGTGCATCAGAACAATATCTGCACTTTCCATTGCAACATCAGTCCCACTGCCAATGGCAATACCGATATCAGCTTGAGCCAGAGCAGGTGCATCATTAATGCCGTCGCCCACCATTGCCACTATCCTACCGCCGTTTTCTTGAAGCTTCTTTACTTCGCTTGCCTTGTCTTGAGGCAATACCTCCGACAAAACCCGTGTAATGCCCACCTGTTTTGCAATTGCATTTGCAGTCCGTTTGTTATCTCCAGTTATCATTACAACCTCAATACCTAACCGATTAAGTTGATTAATTGCTTTATAGCTGCTTTCTTTTACAACATCAGCAACGGCTATAATACCTGATATCTTCTTGTTTATTGCAACATACATTGGTGTTTTTCCATCCTCTGCTAACCTGTCAGAACTCTCTTTTAAACTCTCTATGGAAATACCTTTATCATTCATTAATGTAATGTTACCAACCATAACTTCAACATCTTGTATTAATACACCAATCCCACGACCTGTAAAAGCTTCAAAATGTGAAACTGTTTGTAATTCAATATTTTCTTGTTGTGCTTCACGGACTATTGCCTCACCCAAGGGATGTTCACTTCCCTTTTCCGCAGAAGCCACAAGTTGTAGCAGTTTATTTTTATCTAGATCACCTGTGGTGATAATGTCGGTTACCTCCGGATTGCCTTCTGTTATAGTACCCGTCTTGTCTAATACAATTGTTTGAATTTTATGTGTGATTTCCAGTGCTTCACCACCTTTAATTAAGATTCCGTCTTCCGCACCTTTGCCCGTTCCCACCATTATAGCTGTTGGTGTAGCAAGCCCCAACGCACATGGACAGGCAATAACCAAAACAGATATAAAAACTGTTAGCGCAAATACAAAGCCTTTGCCCGCTAACATCCAAGCGCCAAATGACAAAACCGCTATAACAAACACAATTGGAACAAAGTAGCCCGAAACGATATCCGCCAATTGTGCTATAGGTGCTTTGGAACTCTGGGCATCCTCCACCAGTTTGATAATCTGCGCAAGAGCAGTATCCGAACCCACTTTTGTAGCCTTAAATTTAATTAGACCATTTTTATTGATTGTCGCCCCATAAACCTTGTCTCCTGTTTTTTTATCAACAGGCATACTTTCGCCTGTGAGCATAGCTTCATCAATAGCGGTTGTGCCTTCCACGATAATTCCGTCTACAGGAATTTTACTTCCTGGCTTAACTAAAATAATATCATCAATTATTACTTCTTCAATTGGTTTTTCAATTTCTAATCCGTCTTTGATTATTATTGCTGTTTTGGGTGCAAGTCCCATTAGCTTTTTAATTGCATCGCTGGTTTTGCCCTTTGAAACAGCTTCAAGAGATTTACCCAAAAGTATTAATGTGATAATAACGCCTGCTGTTTCAAAATACAGACTTTCTACAAACAGGGAATGTCCTTGAAATATCTGATATGTTGCATAAATACTGTATATAACTGCTGAGGTAGTGCCTATTGCAATTAAACTGTCCATGTTTGGAGAACGCAACCATAGCGCTCTAAAGCCTATTTTGTAAAATTTATTGCCTGCAATTAAAATGGGTATTGTTAAAAAAATCTGAATCAAAGCATAGTTCATAGGACTTTTCATTGGATCAATAATTGATGGTATTGGAAATTTAACACCGGGAATCATGTGCCCCATGGCTATATAGAGCAATGGAACAGTGAACAAGGCCGAAATAATAAACTTAGTCCAGAGAGTTTTAATCTCTTTTTCCTTTCGGATTTTATCTTGGTCAACAGCATTTTTGTGTTCTATTTTCGCCCATCCATAACCTGCGGTTTCAACTGCCTTGCAAACTTCATCCACATTTGTTTTACTGAAATCCAAATCAAAGGTCAAGCGTTCCGTAGCAAAATTGACTGAAGCATTTCTAACACCATCTATTTTACAAACTGCTTTTTCAACCCGTAAGGCACATGCGGCGCAAGACATTCCTATAATCTCCAAAGTCTTTTTACTTTGGCTCTTTGGCGCATCTGCCTTGTACCCAGCTTTTTCTACTCCGTTAATTATATCAGGAACGGAAACCTTGCTTTCATCAGCTTCCACTGTCAGTTTCTCAGTGGCAAAATTTACTGAAACAGAAGTTATACCATCTATCTTAGCAATTTCCTTTTCTATCCTGGAAGCACAAGCAGCACAGCTCATACCGGTTATTGAAAATGTTTCAAGCATTCCAGACCTCCAATCAGTTAGTATTAAGAAAATTAGTTGATTTGATATCCTACTAAATTAATAGTATTATATCACAAGCAACTGTTTAGTGGTAGTTAATTATAGTTATAATTGATGTTTTTTATTTATTTATCCCGTTATTGACTGTATTAGGTTATATGGACAGTAATAAATAATTGTGTTATAATCACGATAATAATTCATGATTTGACAAATACTTATAAAATGGAATTTTTAACTGAGAGGAAATATGTTATGAATAAAGAAACTGTGTTAGTTCTTGACTTTGGCGGACAATACAATCAGCTTATTGCAAGGAGAGTTCGTGACCTGAACGTTTATTGTGAAGTTTTGCCTTACGATGCTTCCTTGGAAAGAATTAAGGAGAAAAATCCGATAGGAATAATTTTTACAGGCGGTCCAGGGGTTGTTAATGACAAGGATGCTCCACTGCCTGATAAAGGAATATTTGACTTAGGAGTTCCTATTTTAGGTATCTGTTATGGTTGTCAATTAATTGGACATGTACTTGGTGGTAAAGTCGACTGGGCGGACAAAAAAGAGTATGGAAAGACTGATTTAGCAATTACAGGTGAATCCGAACTTTTTCATGAGGTTCCCAAAGAAACAACTTGCTGGATGAGTCATACGTATTACGTTTCTAAGCTGCCTGCTGATTTCATAGAAATTGCAAAAACTTCACATTGTTCAGCCGCAATTGCTAATGACAGCAAAAACATTTATGGTGTACAGTTTCACCCCGAAGTTGTTCATACACCTTACGGAAACACTATATTGAAAAATTTCCTATACCGCATTTGCAAATGTTTAGGCAACTGGGAGATGGGAAATTATGTTGAGGAAACTGTCAAGGCGCTTAAAGACAAGATTGGTGATAAAAAAGTTCTTTGCGCGTTATCAGGCGGCGTTGATTCATGTGTTACAGCCGTTATGATTCATAAAGCAGTTGGTAAACAAATGGTCTGTATATTAGTTGATCATGGTTTAATGAGAAAAAATGAAGCCAATGATGTTTATGATACTTTTAAAAACGAGTTTGATATAAATATAATAAAAGTTGATGCAGAAGATAGATTCTTATCTAAACTTAATGGCATTACCGATCCAGAAGAAAAACGGAAAATTATAGGTGAAGAATTCATCAGAGTTTTTGAAGAAGAAGCTAAAAAGATTGGCGCTGTAGATTTCCTTGCTCAAGGCACGATATATCCTGATATAATCGAAAGCGGAACCAAAGACGCCGCTGTCATCAAAAGCCATCATAATGTTGGAGGACTTCCTGATGTAATAGACTTTGAGGAGATTATCGAACCCTTAAGAGATCTATTTAAAGACGAAGTTCGTAAAGCAGGTTTCGCTCTTGGCATACCCGAAAATCTAGTTATGAGACAGCCATTCCCAGGCCCAGGACTTGGAATTAGAGTTATAGGCGAAATTACTAAAGAAAAACTAGACACCCTTAGAGATGTTGACTTTATTTTCAGAGACGAAATAGAGAAAAACGGTCTGTCCCAAGAAATCTGGCAATATTTCGCAGTTCTGACAAACCTGAGAAGCGTAGGCGTAATGGGAGATGAACGTACCTACAGTTACACTGTCGCCCTAAGAGCCGTTACCAGCATTGACGCAATGACCGCCGATTGGGCAAGAATTCCTTATGATGTGCTTGAAAAAGCATCTAATAGAATTGTAAATGAAGTGCAAAATGTAAATAGAATTGTTTATGATATTACTAGTAAGCCTCCGGCTACTATTGAGTGGGAGTAAGTAAAACTATCCCGATAACTCGCTATTTATGCGGGTTTTCGGGATTTCTTTTTGCCTTTTGATAACAGTTTGATAACAGGAGCATTTTAAGGGTTTATTCTGCGTCGCAGGTGGTTTGCGAGTGAATAACCTATAAAACAGCTCTATCCATAAGAAAACGGCTTTGCTGATTTGTGTCAGCAGAGCCGTTTTTATGTTGCGAAAAGGTGCTTATTTACTATCTTTTTGACTGTTATGAGGTGATTTATACAGGATATGAGCAATTATATGTTCTCTTTCCTGAATTGCATTAGAACGTATATGTTATTCAGTTGCTTTTCATCGCTTATATCAAAGATAACTGGAATGTACTTCATGGTTTTGCCCATCGGCTTAGCACTTCTAATGATACTTTTTGCATCTTGGCTGATTAGTAGTGCTAATAGTTCTTCCTGCACTTTGGTGGAAAAGAAAAAGAAATCTTAAAGAAGCCTTCCCAAATGGACAACCAAAACAAAGGTTTCACTTTATTTGTACCCCTTGCAGTTGTCCATTTATATTCACCTTTAGAAAGCCAAGATTTTCCGTCATTGTAGGGGGCGAATCGGATGGCGGCCAGAAAGTACTTCCGACACTAAATAATTGTTATGCCCAAAAATAAAAACAAGGAGGAAATTATTTGGCAGAAAAAATGTTCATGCGTGTGGAAGAGGTAGCGGAAACGCTCGAAGTGTCTGTTCCTTATGCCTACAAGCTCATCAGGCAGCTCAATACAGAACTAAAGAAAAAGGGCTGTATTGTTATTGCAGGCAGGATTGACCGCAAGTATTTCTATGAAAAATTCTACAATCCACAAGTTAAAAATGAGAAAGAGAGGTCTTGCTAATGGCAGCATTCAAAAATGAGGGCAACGGAACATGGTATGTCATGTTTCGGTATAGCGACTGGAAGGGGGAGCGCAAACAAAACTTCAAGCGTGGATTTCAGACAAAGGCTAAAGCATTGTAGTGGGAACGAGAATTTCTCCAGCAAAAGCGAGCCGATGTGGATATGAGTTTTGAAAGTTTCGTTGAACATTATACCAAAGATATTCAGCCACGACTCAAACAGAATACTTGGCTTACCAAGGAGAGAAGTGTATCACAAGTTGTTTGATGAAGCGTTGGAGCGTTATAACGCAAAGCAAAAACGAAGCGACCGCCGTATTGATGATTACTATGAAAAAATCAGAACAGGCAAACAGGAAAAGCTATTTTATGAAGTGATTTTCCAAGTTGGAAATCTGGAAAATATGGCTTCTGCTACTGAAAACGGAGAACTTGCCAAAAGGGTTTTGGATGAATTTATGTTGGAGTTCCAAAGCCGAAATCCGAACCTTTATGCGTTCTCTGCTCATCTGCACATGGACGAGGCAACGCCCCATCTCCATGTGGATTTTGTACCGTTTGTGACAGGCAGCAACCGAGGATTAGACACCAGAGTTTCACTGAAACAGGCGCTTGCTTCACAGGGTTTTGTTGGTGGCTCTCGTGGTGATACAGAATGGAAACAGTGGGTGCAATCAGAAAAAGAACAGCTTTCACAGGTGATGGAACGCAACGGCATCGAGTGGGAGCAACTCGGTACGCACAAAGAACATTTAAGCGTTCTGAATTACAAAAAAGAAGAACGTGCAAAAGAGGTTGAACAACTCAACAAAGAGATTTCTACTGTACAGAAAAAGAAGCTGGACATTGATAAGGTTGACAAAATCGAAGTAAAAAATGTACCGATTTCTTCAAAAGTTATGCTTAGTCCAGAGGATTATAAAACTCTTTCAATAGCAGCAAAAAAATATGCGGCTCAAGTGAAAAAAGAGAGCAAGTTGGAAAAACTACTCAAAGCTGCCGAAAAAGTAATCGCTGAACTAACTGCACAAGTCAAATCGCTTACACAAGAACTTAACCAGTATCGCTCGGTGAAAGGGCAGCTTGATATTGGTGCTTTGCGTATGGAAAACAAAGATCTGAAAGAGCAGAACAAATTTTATAAGGGTATTACTGACAAGCATGGTTTATTAGATTTGCATGGCAGGAATAAAAAAGAATCCAACAAAGACCATGAAGCAAGGTAATAAAATGAGGCTCGCCGATTGGCGAGCCTCATTTTTCTGTGTCGGGTAGTTTTATTTCACCATGCTTTTCTTCAAAATCACGAATAGATTTGTTTATGAGATACATAATTTGTCCGCTTGCTGAACGGTCTTCATATTTCGAAACATAGTGAAATTTCTGTAATATATCTTCGTCAATTCTGATGCTGATATGTTTGTTTTTCTTCAAATCGCTCATCCTCTCAAAACTTAATATGCACTTAATACACCTTTATTTTAAGTGAATAGTGTGCTATTATTCTTATAATGCACTAATTATTAGTGCATTATATTATTGAGGAGGAATGATTCACATGGAAAAATCTATAACATGTTCTTTTACAGGGCATCGCAGATTACCCAAAGATAAAATTGAACAAATAGTAATACGCCTTAACCAAGAGGTAGATAACCTCATAAGCCAAGGCGTAATTGATTTCATATCAGGTGGGGCGCTGGGGTTTGACCAAATAGCTGCATCATTAATTGTTGCGAAAAAGGAAATGGGGCATAATATCCGTCTTATATTTGCTTTGCCATGCAAAAATCAGGATGCACAGTGGAGCTTTGAGCAGAAACGGCTTTATAATAATTTGCTTGGTGAAGCAGATGAGATTATCTATGTATCTGAAGATTATTTCGATGGCTGCATGAAAAAGCGTAACAAGTATATGGTGGATAGGTCGGCTTATTGTATTTGTGCGTTGATTTATCCGACAGGTGGGACGGTGCAGACGGTGAGGTATGCACGAAAAAAGAAATTAAGGATAATTGAATTATAATCCTAAAAGTCGCACTCTGAATTTGTTATCCCAGTATATGACAGAATATAAAGTATAAGGCTAAACCTGATGAGGCAAGTTGACAGAGTGATAGTTTGCATATTTTAAGCAAATATTAAATAAGCAGGGTTGCGATAGTAAGCAACCCTGCATTAATTAAGCGATAGAATATTCTTTCCATGGGATCCTGTGAACAGAGACACGTGACAAAAAATTTACTATATCTGTTCTTCCATAATATGTGGGAGTTCCTTTGTTGTTTTGTGCCATTAGTATAATTGGCATAATCCCGAAGGCTTGCTGCCCAAATGCTTGCATTTGGTTGCGTTCAGTAGGAATTTGCAAAACACTGGGCTTTACGATAACTATTCCAAATGTAATTCCTTGTTCTTTGATGACTGATCCTTGGAATTTCATACAGTCACCTCAGCTTTTTGGAGGATAAGGATCGTTACCTTGGCTGTCACGTGATTGAAAACGACCATTTGAACCATGAATGAAAAATTCGGATTTCTGATTTTGGCTTACGCCTCGGCCAAAACTTATAGCTGGTTGCTTTGTGTCAAAATGTTTAATAGCTTTTTCGCCGCCACCTAATTTGACATCCCAAACGCCATTTGGATTAGGGACTACATGATGAGTTTTTATAACTAAAACCTCCATTTGATATTTTTTAGAGCTATTTTGTGTAAGTTGTTCCGCTACACTTTGGGCATGGTGGCAGCGTATCTGTATTGTCGTCCAAAACAACAACTTGTCCACACGAATCACAGACATAAGCGCCTTTCCCAGGCTTTTCGCCAGTTATGTACTTAGCCATATGTGACACTCTCCTTCTCGGTTGGGCAGTTCAATACTTGACAAGGGGGGGATGTTGGAATAGAATAATCTTGGTACAATTATCAAGTCGGAAACCAACCGTGTTCCGAACCATCAGTAGCTGTGACGAGCTACTGATTTTTTATTGCAACCATATAATATCACACATCGCCCAGATAGTCAATAGATTGAGTAAACAAATTTACTCAAATAAAAATTTAGTGAACAAATTGACTTGTTCCGTTAATCATAGTATAATGGCATTTCAAAGGAGAGTGTTATTATGGCTCGTGTATATGTCACTCCGGAATTAGGAGAAGCAATAAAAGCGATAAGGCTTCAAAATAAATTAACATCCAAAAGTCTTTCAGAACACATAGGAAAAAGTCCTGCATATATAAGTAAGCTTGAAAAAGGTGATATGGTAACTATTTCAGATGATGAACTTCGCACTATTTTTGAGTTTGTTTCCAAGAACGATGAATCTTTTGACAATATCATTGAAAAAATATATGATACTCTTCGCTGGAAATACGCACCCGAAGAAATTGAAACTCAAGTGTGGTTCTGCAATTATGACACTGTTAAGAGGAAACTTCCTATACCACCAGAATTGATAGATGAGATAAATGATAGAATGCTCAAAATTGGCGTTGAAAAGGATGATTTGTTATCCCGCATTAATGCTAATGAGTCTTTGAGCAAAGAGGATATTAATAATAGCGTTCCACATAATACGTGGTGGTCGGTAGAAAACAAACCAAACAGAAAGCAAAGCATCAAAATAAATTTTGATAAAGTTATTTACGAAAAAATATTAGCAAAGCAAATTGATGTTTCTCCATATATCTTTATTTTAAGTATGGCATTCTATTTAATTAAAATCGAAAAATATGGTTCTAAGGTTGAAATTTCTGATGAACAAAATAGAGAAGTTATGGATGAAGCGACTCAATTACTAACAAAATACAAATTTTACTCATTAGCAGTTAAAGATGAGTTGTTATCAAATATAAATTCACGAGAAGAGCAGCTCGAATTATTAAGTTCATTTGACCAAGAGAATATTAAGCAAGTTAATATTTTGCTTTCGAGAATAAAGTTCTTGTCGGATTCAAATATAAAATATACAAATCGTTCTCTTGAAAACTTCAATAAAAACATAAATTGGGATGCAGGCTTTATGATGCGGCTTATAAGTATGTCATTTTTTGATCTTGATAAGGTGTCATATACTCACTTGAAAGAACTTTTGGATAAAATAGATGCGTTAATTGAAGAGTATGGAAAGTTACCAGAAGCTGAAAAAAATTTAGAAACATATTAGCATAATTAATCTAGCGAAGCAAATATTTTGCGTGTGGCTAAAGCCATAGAGTATGGATAACTGGTATCAAATTGAGTAAATACCTATCACGAAACATAAACAGAATTGTTTAGAACAAGCTTCGCATTTGCGAGTGGGAATGATGAAACATAGCCTAAAAATCCTGATACCATGCGGAATTGCGGTATAATGATACCGTCAGTGGCAACGTTTGGCAACATCTGTTATATCCATAAAAAAAGAGCTAACTGATTTTTGAAGTCAATTAGCTCTTTTTTGTTTGCCTAATGATAATGCTCTCGTTGTGAAAATGGAATTATGCAACATGTATGATGTGAAAACTATACGTTTTCTTTGCGAAATTGCACTAATACCAATAAATCATTAATTTGCTTATCATCACAAACATCAAAAATGATTGGGAGATATCTCATGGTTTTACCCATTGGCTCTGAATTTTTTATTATCTCCTTTGCGTCTTTGCTAATCGGCAGTGAAAGTAGCTCATCTTGCACCTTAGCAGAAAAGAAGAAAGAAACCTTGAAGAAACTTTCCCATATAGACAACCAAAACAAGGGTTTTACTTTATTTGCACCTCGTGCTGTTGTCCATTTATATTCACCCTTTGAAAGCCACGCTTTTCCATCATTGTAGTAGCGCCAGTCCATAAGAGAGACATTGTATGCTTTCAGTTTTTCAAGAAAATTGACATAAACATTATTAGCAGTGCCTAGCCCATCTGCTATAATTTCGGCTGTTGGTTCTATATCAGCATTACGCAGTAATTGTTCTGCCATTATTCACTCACCTCCACTAAATTTTGGCTTAGTCGTTTTTTATCTGGTCTATTAAATCATTAAACAATGCAGTCGCTTATCTCATGCGAGGGATACTTTTACTCAACGTTGAGTGGTATCAAATTCGGGATAGCGGTAACGCCACTGGTCGTATCCTTCTTTGGTTATTTCTCCGGCTTCCAGCTTTGCGGCTTGCTCTCTCCAGGCAGTAAACATCTTTAACATATCGTCATAAGTTTTATCTTTTGCTTTATCGAGTCGCAAAAAGATTTCACCTTCAATCTCCACCACTTGCAGACCACGCAAATCCTCTAACGCAAAAAGGGTGTGCATTAAGCCAATATCACTGTCAATATCGGGGATATCCAGTGCTTTAGGAGATACATCAAGAGCATGAGCCAGTGCAGCAGTTAAATCTGCTTTGGGCGTGCGTGTGCCGCTCTCATATTGTGCTAAACGGACATCAGCAGTTTTATTATCAAAGCCGATTGCCATGCCAAGCCATTTTTGGGTCATACCCCTTAAATTGCGGATAAATCGTATTCTTTCACCAATAGCCATAATCACTAACTCCCTCTATCTACTATGGATAAAAACAGCATAGCATATTTGTTTAAGGCAAGTCAAGATAAATTAAACAAAAAAGTTTACATTCACTGTCAAAAACACTTTATTTAAACTTATTTGAAAAATAAACCGCCGTACATCACAAAAATTGTTTATCCGCCTGGGGAAATCGGAAGGCTGGCATAAAATAATTTGCAGGGTGAGATGTTCGAGTACAAGTCAACCAAAAATCAGCTTTCAGTTAACCAAAGTCAGTCAGTTACAGCTTTTTATCGACCGTATTATTAAGTTTGTGGAGAAGTTGGGGTTAAATCCACAGCTTTATAAATTTCTCAATAAAGATATTTCCAAATGAAGATAAAAACACCTTGACTTAGGGCAGCTCTTTAGTATTACACTTTAGGCAGCCCTAAGTTAGGAGGTGTTTTTGATGGGTGAAAAAAAGATGGGGCGCCCTACAGATAATCCGAAACCGTATCGAATGACAATCAAGTATGACGAAGAATGCAAGCAAATTTTAGAAGAATATTGCAAGCAAGAAAATGTCAACATGATGGAAGCTGGACGGCGAGGGATTAAAAAGTTAAAAGCTGACCTCAACCAAAAATAAAGGAAGCGGCGCACCCTCAACAAAGATACACGCCACTTCCCACACAACAACCGCCAAAAGACATTTACAGCGTAATATTATTACCATGGGCTGTGATTTCTAGCAAAATTGGTAGAAGCAAAACCAATCGGGAACACTGGTTATTTTTCAGAAGGTGCTTTTAGCTCAATGAGGGCTCGAGTCTATGCAAAGCAAATACTTGACATTTTGAATGACTGATAAATACTCGGTTTCCGTTGGCAAGTAGTTATCTCATTAAGTTGATTAAATAACCGATTACATTTTTTCAGCAAACACCAAATAATATGGAAAATGAGTACGATAAAAGTATATAAAAACACCAGATTTAAAACTATAATATTTGTATTCATACAAATTTTTCGAGTGGGAATGATGAAACAGAGCCTAAAAATCCTGATACCATGCGGGATTGCGTTATCATGATACCGTCAGTGGCAACGTTTTGGCAACATCTGTAATAATTTGCAGGGTGAGATGTTCGAGTACAAGTCAATCAAAAATCAGCTTTCAGTAAAAAAGCTGGAAGCCAAAGTAAGTCAGTTACAGCTTTTTATCTACCGTATTATTGAGTTTTGGAGAAGTTGGGGTTATATCCACAGCTTGATAAATTTCTCCATCAA
>CAZTAY010000082.1:0-13387 GCA_964611655.1 uncultured Eubacteriales bacterium | reverse complement strand
TCCCTTGGTTTCTTTTCTATTTTTGGAAATCTGACTTGCTTCATAGGATTAAAAGATATATAGTGCAGCGGTTCAACTGCATAATCTAATGCTGATTGAAAAACCTTCCTGAATCCCTGGGTTGCAGCCTGGGGATTCTATTTTTTAATGTCACCTACTGATTGCAGTCAGTGGGTGCTTTTTTTTGCTTTCTATACTTTTTGATTTCTGTCAAATCACTTATGGAACTAATAGCCTTATTTTTTCCAAGTTCATTTAATTCAGCAAAGCATTCAAGAAGTATAATGCTTTCTTTACCATAAAAATCTTGAATTTGCTCTAATAATTTTGATTCTTTGGACAAACAGCCATCATTATTATAAAGTTCTTCCCATTCATCCCAATTCATTAATGAAGTAGGATTCACACCTAATGCAGTTGCTATTTTTTCAATAGTTGTTTTATTGGGTTCACGTTGCCCTTTTTCATATCGCATAATAGCAACACCTGAAAGACCAATTGCTGCACCTAATTCTTCTTGTGTAAAACCTGCCTTTTTTCTTGCTTCTTTAATACAATCACCAACCAAGGAATTCACCTCTCTTTCATTAAAGTAACTTAATACTACCACCAAACAACCAAATTGTCAATTGTATTTATAAAACTTATTGACAAATAACCAAAATGGTAGCAATATAGAAATATAACTAATTTGGTTGTTTTTGGAAAGGATGTGAACAATATGGTAAGTAAATTAAAACTTAGAAGACTTGAACTTGGGTTGAAGCAAAAGGATGTTGCAAAACAGGTTGGAATAACACCACAGTATTTGATGAACCTGGAAAATGGAAAAGCCAAAAATCCTAGTATCAATATTATGAAAGATATTTCATCAATTTTAGATTATCCAGTTCAAGAACTATTCTTTAATCAAGAAGCTGCTGCAACAGCTAATGGAACAAAATAGGGATTCAGAAAGCAATTAAATGAAAGGTAATGGTGATTATTATGGCAGGTATGAAGGATGTAACCTTTGAAGAAATGAAAAGTATAAAGTTTAATGTGATTTCTCGTTTAGGTATAACAAAACAAAGAAGAAACAGAGAATTGTTTATAATGGATGTAATTCCACCAACAAAATTCGGTGCAGATTGCAAAGGTTATACTTGGTATCAGGTTCTTCTTATAACAGATGAAGACTATAAGCAAGCAAAGGATTTTATTGAAGAATTATTTCAAATTCAGTGTTCTGAATTAAACAAGGAAAACTGTATTCAATCAGTTAAATTGTTAGAAAAGGAACTTCAAAAGAAAGGCAAAGTTGAAGATTGGGGTGCTTGTCATGTTACATATCTTCCTTATGCTGAACAGTTCAGAAAGGTTGGTGCTTAGTATGCAAGGGTTCAATAACACATGTGAATTAGTTCAAACTATATTGACAAACAACCCTAAATCAAGGAATAGTGACAATTATTTATTTTATGTGGTATGTAAAATTTTACTTGGAAGGCAAGGAATAGATATTGATTCGTTAGGATTTACAAAGTTATTCTTGTCCCTAAAGCAGTATAACCTACCGCAATTTGAAACAGTGGGCAGAATTAGAAGAAAGCTACAAAGTCAATATCCTGAACTATTTTCTTGTGCAGAAGTTGCTTTGGAAAGAGGATTGAACAGTGATTCATTTAGAGATTATGCAAAGGAAGGTGAATAATTTATGGGAACAGTATTATTAACAGTTCAAGAGGTAGCTGCATTATTACATACAAATAAAACTTATGTTTACAGCCTTATCAAGAAGGGCTTTCTTCCTGCATTACAGATGGGCAGGTATAAAGTAAGACCTGCTGATTTAGAAGCATTTATTGATAAGCATATGGGTAAGAATATCACTGATTTGGACAATATCAAACATATTGAACTTGAAGAAAGTAGGGTGATGTAATTATGGAAAAAGCTACTAAGATATATTGGGCAGCTTATGAAAAAGCAATTGATATAAAAATTCAAGAAGTTATTGATGAAATTGAACCTAAATTTAAAACTCGAAAGTACTCTTTGATATTTAGAAAAAAAGTACATGAAGCATGTAAAAGAAAGTTCAATGGTATTGATGGACATAGGGATTCATTCAAGCTAATAGCAGTTATAATTGATAAAGTTGATTTTCATGGATTTCCTACAAATGAAGTTTACAATCTATATCAATATTACTGTAAAAGTCTTGGTTTTGAGATTATCAAGAAAGAATATTTTACTAGATTTGTTTGCAATTATTTTGGTTACACAGTGGTTTCTAAAAGGTTAAAAAGGTTAGATGGTAAGGCGTGTAGAATCTTTATTAGGGAAGCAAGTGCGTAAATGCCTGGTACAATGTCATCAGATATATAAATAAGACCTACATTACATAATGGATGTGATGCAGGTCTTATTTATTTTGTTCAATGTTAATCAAAGAATTCAAGGTCTGTTCAAGGTGAAAAAGTTTACCTTGAACATCTTTAAACTCTTGTAAATAAAGGGTTTATAAAGGTTGCGTTCAAGGTGTTCAAGATTATTTCTTTTTCTTTATATAAAAGGGAAAATCAACAAAAAATTGCACTAAAAATAATTATATATAGTAAGTATAGGATTGACCTTGAACACTTGAACACTTGAACTGAAAAAAACCTTGATTTCAAGGGGTTTCCATACTGTTCAAGGTAAAGTAAAATGTTCAGGGTCAGGATTTAATTGAAATTAAAAAGTAGTTTTGCAGTTTGGCACACATCTGCATATAGTTGCATAAACTTGCACAAAATGATACAAAATGTTATATATTGCACCTTGTTTGTTACCCTTCCCTATGATATGATATATACTAAGGAAACTAATAAAGGGAAAGCACTTCTGCTTGATGCAGGGGTACTTTCCCTTTTGTGTTTCTTTCTTCTTTTTCATGGATACCCCTGGTTGCTTATTTGCCTTTATAAGTGACTGGGGGTATAAATCTATAAAGATAATAGACAACACACATATATGACCGTTATATGAGTTGTGAAAGCAACTGCGAATTGATATGAACCCAAATGAATGAATTTTAGAAAAAAGGTGGTGATAATGATGGCAAAACTCAATAAAGAAGCTATAGCATTAAATCTTCTAACTTGTAGGACACTTGATGAATGTGCTGAAAAATCAGGTATTTCTAAGGCAACCCTGTACAGGATGCGAAAGAAAGACACTGAATTTCAGGAAGTCATAAATCAGGTGAAAAAAAAGTATCTTCCAGGACACAATGCAGAAGGCACAAGGTTATTGCATGGAATCATTGGAAGTCTTGCGTGATATTATGAATGACACTGCTGCAACTGATTCTTCCAGGGTATCTGCTGCAAGGACTGTTCTTGAACTTGGTTTGAACTCTGCTGAACAAGAAATGATTGTCTGCAAGATTGAAGAATTGGAAAGAAGGATGTTTGATGATTAAACGAATAAGTAAAGCAAAGATGATGC
Source organism: uncultured Eubacteriales bacterium (assembly GCA_964611655.1). Lineage (GTDB taxonomy): Bacteria > Bacillota > Clostridia > Lachnospirales > CAZTAY01 > CAZTAY01. The sequence continues at coordinate 9,913 of CAZTAY010000082.1, read as the reverse complement.
AAGGGTTGGAATTGCTTCAAGCTATGGCTGACAAAGAATCATCTGAACCAGTTGTTGTTGGGTTGGAAACTTGGCTTGAATCTAAGGATAAAGGAACATTTGGTGACTATATTGAAAAGCAATTAAAAAACAAGTCGTCTGATGTGACTTTGATTATTGATGACTTAATACTTTGAAACTGGCATGTATATTCCAACAGAAATACTATTTGATGCAGAAAAAGATGTTGTAAAAGAGCTTGTAAAGGCAGCAAGTGAATCAGATGAAATCAAGTTCATTAAGCTATACATTGAACTATTTGATGAACTTTTTGACTTGGGAGAAATTCCCGACAAAAATTATTATATGACCACCCCAAAACTGAACTTTCTTCATGGTTCAAAAGGGTATTTTGGTAGGTACTTGACTGATGAAGAAGTAAGGCAAGAATATTTTGAAAGTGAACTTTCAGAAAATGCCCTAAGTTATGATGTTTGTGCAGAAGTATTTTCAAAATCAAACCTGTCATTTTATAAAGATTTTCTTGACCATTACAAGGTTTTGTCCATTGAACAATTGGTTGAGCGGTACAAAGACCAACGGTTTTTTAAAGCATTATTAAGCAAATAGTAACTTGTTAGTAACAAAACATCCTTGAAACCCAATGGAATCAAGGATGTTTATTTATTATCCAATGTTTTTGGAAGAAAGGAAATAAGGTGATGCAGCATGATTGATAATTATTTGAATGAGTTGGAAAAGATTGATGGAATTCAACAGGAACGCTTTACTACTTTGAAAATGATTAGGAATACTTCTACCAAGAAGGTTGGAATGAAGGAAATTCCTATATCCCAGGAAGAAAAAGATATTCTTGCTAAGAAGTTCAATAAACTACAAGACTTAAAAATCCAAAAAATATATGTCAATGTAAATCAGCAATTTGAATTGGAAGGTAAAGAAAAACTAATAAACCCATTTGAAAGGAATGAAGAATAATGAAATTAGGATTGAAAAAGAAGATTGAAAAGATTATGAACGATAGGTTGGCAGCAGGTGCTGACTTAAAAAACAAGTACAGGGAAAGTGTTAAACCTTATGATAACCCTGTCATGCTGCAAAGGTTCAATGAACAAGGGTACAAGGATGAAGTCAATGAAGAACTTAAAAAGGTATCTGATAACTATAAAAGTTCAAAGGTGCTGTCAAGACAAAAGATTGAAGCAGCAATTGCAGATGCAAAGAAAGCCATAGAAAAAGAAATGAATGCACAGGTGACCCATACTGCTGATTACAATATCAGAATTAACAATGCTTACCTTGCTTTGAATTCTATCCCAGGACAATTGGATGATGACACCCTACACCTATTACTAGGTGACATTGTTGAAGACAATAACCAAATGCGTGTTATCAGAAAAATGGCAGAAAATAAACTTGGAATGATGATTGGTACAGATGGGAAAAGCAAGTATCCCAAATCCTTTGGTCATTTAGCGGAGTATGAATCAGCTATTAAAAAGATAAATGAAATTGAAAAGGTTGCAGAAACTTTGTTCCTTGGAGAAGATGAAAAAGGTGTCATAATGGTTGGTGGTGAGGTTCAAGAACATGTATTGTTTGGTGGGACAGTTGGTGGGGTTAGGTTCACAACAATAAAACCTATGGAAACCCATCTTCCAAGTGAAGTTAAATTCTTAAAAATAGTGGATGAACTTGATTTGTCTGTTGCCACAGAAGATGAACTTGTTGAATTAACTGCTGAAAATGATGGGGGTGAAGAATAATGGCAAAATACTTAGCTTTGTACTACTACATGACCCAGGATAGATTTGAAGCAGCAAAAGCAACAGCACAGACTTTTGAAAAAGATGAATGGTATGCACCTGGCACAGTTATTCTTTTCAATGATGGCAGGTATTACATTAAGACCACATGTCAATATGAAACAAATTACCTTCTTGGTATTGGTTGGAAAGAAGTCAAAGTTGAAAATTAACTTTCAAAAACAATTCAATAATATCAGGTTAGTAACAAATGAACCAAAGAACCCTTGATATATAGGGGTTCAGAAATATAATGTAATGATTCTACTTTTGTTCAGAAGATATTACATATAACAACTAAAACAATAATTAAAAAAGGAATGGTGAAATAATATGTCAAATTTCAGTAGATTTATTAAAGAAAACAAAGCTAAGAGAGAAAACACAACCTATGTTGCATCCAAGTCTTTTACTGATGAAAATGGTCAGCCTATGTCTTGGACTTTGAAGCCTTTAACCACAAGGGAAAATGACTTCATTAGGGATGACTGTACCAAGGACATGCCAATCACAGGGAAGCCTGGTGCATTTAGACCTAAGATAGACACTTCCAAGTACATTGCAAAGATGATTTGTGCTTCTGTTGTTGAACCAAATCTGAACGATAAGGAACTTCAAGATTCTTATGGTGTGATGACCCCTGATGAATTGTTGAAGGAAATGATTGATGACCCTGGTGAATACAGTGACTTTGCTGCATTTGTTCAGCAGTTCAACGGATTCACAACTACTATGGAAGATAAGGTTGAAGAAGCAAAAAACTAATAAGTGAAGACAGTGATGCTTCTTATGCCTATTACTGTCTTCACAAATTTAGATGGAAGCCTTCGCCTTCTGAATACCTGGACTTAGGGTCAAATGAAAAAGCCTTTGTTATAGCTTCAATTGATAAAGAAAATCAAAGAAGAAAAAGAAGCAGCTAAAAGAGCAAAGAAAAAATAATCTGATTAACAAGGGGGAACAGGTCTTGCAGACTTGTTCCCCTACTTCATAGATAGGATGGTGAAAAATGAAGCGGGATGAATTAGAACAACTTGGTTTGGATGATAAGCAAATTGAAAGCATCATGCAAATCAATAAGACTGATATGGATTCCTTGAAAAAAGAACATGCTGTTGAAGCTGCAATCACTGGTACAAAGGGTAAGAATGCATAGGCAATAAAAGCCTTGCTGAACCTGGACAATGCTGAACTTGCAGATGATGGCTCTATCAAGGGTCTTTCTGAACAGCTTGAAGCGGTGAAGAAATCTGATTCATACCTGTTTGATACAGCAACAACACAAGTTCAATTCAGGGGTGCAAAAATCGGTGAATCTAATGATGGAATGCCTAGTGCAAAGATTAGCACAAAAGACATGTCTTATAAGCAAATTGAAGAATATTTAAAATTATATCCTGATGCAATAATTGAATAACCTAAAGGGGAAACAGGTATTGAAACCTTGTTTCCCCTTATTTTTTTAGAAAGGAAGGTAAATATATGATAGCACCAAAAACCAATTGGGAAAGAGAAAAAGAAAAGCCTTTAGTCAAGTCGGCAATGATATTAACAAAGTGTGATATTCAAAAATGTAAGCAGTTTCTTACTTTTCTTGATAGTGAAAAAATAAGTAATGATGAAAAGAAGACAATGAGTCTATTCATTAAAAAAGTTACTGAAGCAGTTGCAATGTTAAAAAACGAATTTGATTCAAGAAACTTTGAGATTTCATATAAACATTACTTTGGGAATCAAACATGTCATCAATTGGCTTGGGATATTTTAATGACAAAAGTACTGTTGTGAAGATGAATCAAAAGTTTATTTTAGGGTTATCCAAAATTCTTTATCCTGAACTTCATTGGATTGCAAATGGTGAATGATATGACAGATGAAGAATTGGTTGAACAAATTCAAGCAGGGATTTCTGTAAATGAAAATTTAGGCATCTTATATCAACAAAATTACAAATACATAAGGAAAGTAGTCTTCCCTTATTCAAAGTGCTTTGGTCGAGCAACTAAGAAAACAACAACAGTATTTGAAATTGATGATTTGATGAATGAAGCCTATTTTTCATTATGCAAAGCTGTTGATAAATACAATCCTGACCTTGAAATAAAGTTTATGACTTTTGCAGCTGCCTTTATTAAATTTGATGCTAAACAATTTATAGAATCTAAACTTTCTTTAATACATATTCCTGTTAACAAATCAAATCTGATGTGGAGATACAATGCTTTATTAAATCAGCATCATTCTGAATCAGATGATTTTTTTGCAAAGGAATTAAATATTAGTTTATACAGCTTGAAGGTACTAAAAAAGTTAATCAAACATCAAGAACACTTAGTATAGATTTTCAAATGGATGATGAAGATTCAGAATCAACAATGCATAATAAGATTTTGACTGGTACATCAACAGAAGATGAGTGATTCAGGAAATGTCAGAAATAAAATTGAAAGGTATATGGGATGAAGCTGAAAAAATTTGTTCTGAAAAAGAAATGCTTGTTATTAAAGAGCATTATGTAAATAATATGTCATTTGAAAAGATAGGAAATCAAATAGGCAAATGTGCAGAAATTGCAAGAAGACACAATGTTAAAGCCTTGGGTAAACTAAGAAATGATTCAAATGTAGTGGATATTGCAGAATGGTACTTTGATGACTATACATCAAGGTGTGCATTTCATTATAGCGTGGGAAGGTTAAAGATACAATGACATCTTCAACTGAATTCATTGCAATGAAACATCTTGAAAAACAACCGAATCAATATAAATATTGGTTGACAGAGGCAGGACTTTCTAAAATTAAATCATGGGTAAATTTAGGAATATGAAGCAACAGATAGCATCCAATATGGGAATACCAAGACAAACTTTGCGTAGATGGATAAATCAATATCCTGAAATTGCTGCAATTTTTAATGAAGGTTAAGTGAATCATTATATAAGGGTGAAACCTTAAGTTTTGATGGATGATAATAACAAGTTAGTAACAAATCAATGGACAAACCCCTTGGAATCAAGGGTTTGCAAATATGATGTCATAAAAGGATAGAAAGGCAGGTGAAAAATATGAACAAGAACATAGAAGTGATAAATGATAAGGTTTGGGCGGTAAACTTCAATTTTGTTAAGGTGGGTTATATAAAAGAACTTACCTTTAAAAATCTTGAATCAAGTGACCGACTTGCAGTCTTAACCAATGATGGTAAATACATTTTGAATAAAGCGGTTGAGTACCAATCATATCTTCCTTTTATTCATGCAGTAATGTCCTTGAAAAGCACAGAATTAAATTCAAAACAGGGATTCTGTAAGGTTATAAGAACAATTACACCAAGTATCAAGCAGTTGACTGATGACCAAATAATCAAGTTCATTTGGACAGACAATAGCATTACTGGAAACTGGACAATCTATCAGAATCTTTGTAAATGGGAAACTGAAAGAAGAACTATTGAAAATCAATATATGAAAAAGTATTGGTTTATCATTAGTATAAAACAATTATTCAAAAGAATGGGGGTGAAAAACAATGGCAAGTATACAAACACAGATTAACTTGGTGGACAGGATGTCAGCACCAATGCGTAATATTAGTAGTGCAGTTGAACAAGTTATTGTAACTTTGCAGGATGTAGATAGTGCAGTGAACAGAGGATTTGACACATCTCCTATTTTTCAGGCTACACAAGCCATTGATATGGCAAATCAGCAACTACATGAAGTGCATGAAAATCTAAGCCGAAATACACAAGAACAGAACATGCATAACCAAGCTATTAGGCAAGGTTCTTCTGCAATGGATGGTCTTTCAAATAAGGTCATAGGTGTTGTGGCAGCCTATGCAAGTCTTCATACAGCAGGTAAGGTTTTGAACCTATCTGACCAAATATCAATGACAGATGCAAGATTGAATTTGCTTAATGATAACTTACAGGTGACACAAGACAAAATCTTTGGGGTTGCTCAAAGGTCAAGGGGTGAATTTCTTGCAACTGCTGATGTAGTTGCAAAACTCGGACAAAGGGCAGGCAGTGCCTTTGATAATGGTGATGAACTTCTACAATTTGCAGAGAACTTGAACAAACAATTTGTCATTGCAGGTGCATCACAAATGGAAATGCAATCTGCAAGTCTACAACTTACACAAGCACTTGGTTCAGGAGTGTTGAGGGGTGAAGAACTCAATGCAGTCTTTGAATCTGCACCAAATGTGATTCAATCAATAGCTGATTACTTAAATGTTCCATTGGGTGCTATTCGTGATATGGCATCAGAAGGACAAATCACAGCAGATATTGTGAAAAATGCAATGTTATCAGCAACAGATGACATCAATGCCCAGTTTGAAACCATACCAATGACCTTTTCACAAGCCTGGACAGGCATACAGAATGACCTGCTGATGACATTCCAACCAGTCCTGAATGGTTTGGCACAAGGGGCAACCTGGATTCATGAAAACTGGTCAACAATAGAACCTATATTTTGGGGATTGACTGCTGCTGTTGGTGCTTATGCCCTGATTACTGGAATACAGACTGCTGCAACATGGCTGTCAGTAGCAGCAAACCAGGCATTGATTGTGACCATGCTGTCAAACCCTATATTGTGGATTGCAGTCCTTATTGGTGTTTTAATTGCTAAACTTTATCAGTGGGTTCAATCTGTTGGTGGTGTTGAAATAGCATGGAAGATTGCCATGAATGGAATCAAAACAGGATGGGATTGGACATGCATTGGTATTATGACAGGGGTTTATTGGGTAATGAACAAGTTCAATGAATTTCAGTTGATGTTCATGACTGTAAGCACCAAAGTTCAAAACTTCATGGGTGACATGAAGGCAGGAACACTGATGATTCTTCAAAACATGGTCAATGGTGCAATTGATATAATCAATGACTTCATCAATATCATCAATAAAATTCCTGGTGTATCTATTGATGCAATTGCACAGGTGTCATTTGGAACTACTGCTGAACTTGAAAATCAGGCAAATAAGGCAGCAAGAAATGCTGAATTGAATGACTATGCAAATGATGTTGCATCCAAAATTAGTTCAAGGGAATCTGCATTGAATCAAATGAAACTGGATGCTTTGAATGCCACAGCAGAAAGACAAGCTGAAATTGATGCACTTCAAGCAAAGGTAGCAGCAGACAAAGATGCTTCTTTACTTGATAACATTGGTTCAATGGCTTCAAACCTTGATACTATTGCAGGAAACACTGGTGACATTACAGATTCAGTTGCTATTTCAGAAGAAAACTTGAAGTACCTTTTTGATAGAGCAGAACGAGAAACTGTCAACAGATACACTACAGCTGAAATTAAGATTGATATGGGTGGTATTACTCAAAACATTAGTAAAGATGTTGATGTTAATGGAATTATCTACAAAGTGATTGAAGGGATAACAGAAGGAATGGATGCAGCAGCGGAAGGGGTGCATTTTTAATGGAAGTTGAATTGCTTATTCATAATGGTTCAAAAGTGTACATCCCTGTTGTTGAAGAAGGTATCACTTGGCAAACTGAAAGAAAAGGTATGCCTGGTGAATTGAAGTTCAGTGTTGTGAAGGATGACATCATCAATTTCACAGAAGGAAATGCTGTTAGGTTGAAAGTAGATGGAAAAAATGTGTTCTATGGTTTTGTTTTCACTAAGAAAAGAAACAAAGATGGAATCATTGAAGTCACTGCTTATGATCAACTAAGGTATTTCAAAAATAAAGACACTTATGTTTATACCAACAAAACAGCAGGTGAATTCATTAAAATGCTTGCTTCTGACTTCCAAATGCAGATTGGTACTTTAGAAGACACAGGATTCAAAATTGCATCCAGGGTTGAGGAGAACAACACATTATTTGATATGATACTGAATGCATTGGATGTGACCTTGCAGAATAAAAAAAGAAATGTTTGTACTGTATGATGATTTTGGGAAAATTGCTTTAAGAAATATTTCTTCAATGATTGTACCAATACTGATTGATGAAGAAACTGGTGAAAACTTTGATTATTCATCAAGCATTGACACCAATACCTTCAATAAGGTCAAGTTGACTTATGATAATGAGAAAACAGGAAAAAGGGATGTTTACATTGCCCAGGATTCAAACAACATGAATTCTTGGGGTGTATTACAATACTTTGATACCTTGCAGGAAGGTGAAAATGGAAAAGCAAAAGCTGATGCTTTACTTGAACTTTATAACAAAAAAACAATAACCTTGTCTGTAACAAATGCCTTTGGTGACACAAGGGTCAGGACAGGTTGCATGGTAGTTGTTCAATTAGACCTTGGGGATGTCAGGGTGAAAAATTTAATGCTTGTTGAAAAATGCAAGCACATCTTCAAAGGAAGTGAACACTTCATGGATTTATCACTTAGAGGGGGTGAATTTATTGCTTGATAGCAATAAATAGCCTTGTATTTAGACCCTTGGACTTCGGTTCAGGGGTCTTTTTCTGTTTCTGCAATTAAGGACAGGATGTGACATCATCCTTTATAATATTTATGTTGTCCAAGACAGCAAAAATATTATTTTAGGAGGTTCACAAGATGAACAAAACACGAAAATTCAGCACTAAAAGGACACTGTTGGCTCTCATGCTTAGTATAGCATTGATTGGTGTCCAGGCAATTGGTATAGTTGCCTATGCAGCAGATGGAGGAACTGCTGACCAACAAGAAATGGTTCAGGTAAGCACTTATGATGAACTGGTTGCAGCCATTGATGCAGCACAGGATGGTGATGTCATTGGAATCAATGATGTGGTTTGCATTCCTGCTAATGTGAATTGGGTAGCACTGACAAGTATATTACCTTGAAAAGAATAGACACTGGTTTACCAACTGGTCTTGAAATCCAAAAAGCTGAATCTGCATCCACTATAAACTTTCAGAACATGACATTTGATGGTGATGAAATAGCCATTGAATCATTTATTGTAGTTTATGCTGAAGCAAACTCTGAAAAAGTAAATTTCAAGAACTGTTTTTCGCCCTATGGTGGCGGTGCAGTTCAGATAAGAAGTGGTGATGTTTCATTTAACAAGTGTGTTTTTGAAAATAATCATTCAAGTTTGGGTGGACATATTGCAATGAATTATGAGAATCTATTGAAAATAGAAAACTGTACTTTCAATAATGGGGTTTCATCACGCAATGGCGGTGCTATTTATATTCAGTCATCTGATTCTTCTTGTGTTATTAGAAATAGTACCATTTCTAATAATTCAGCAGAAAATGTTGGTGGTGGAATTCACAACTATGGAAAACTAACAGTGGAAGAAAGCAAAATATTCAATAACGCTGCAACAGTGGGTGGTGCTGACATTACTACCTTTGGAACACTGAATATTGAAGAAGATTTGGAAGTGTTACAAGCCTTATATGCTGATGAAAATATAATTGTGAAAGGATGGATTTCTGATTTTCAAGATGATACGGGTGCATCTTATTTGAAGTTAGATTTTGAAATTCCACCAACAGAAGTCATCCTTGCTGAATCATCACTTGGGGTTGCAGGTGACAGCAAAATCACAGGTCTTGATTCAGGTAAATACTACAAGATTTCTGTGGATGGAATAACAAGCTATGTGAAAGCAGATGGAACACTGACATCAGTAGAATCAGAAGCAACAGCATTGACTGGTACAGAAATAGTGGGGTTGGATAACGGAAAGACTTATAAAGTAGAAGAATACATCAATACTACTTCCCCTGAACCTAAGCCTGACCCAACCCCTACACCTGACCCTGAACCAAGCACACCACCTTCTTCAAATAACAACAGCGGTGGCAGCAGTCATTCACATCATTCATCATCTACTGTCACAACAGTGACCCAACCTGAAACCAAGAAGACTGTTGTATTATCCTATGGGAAAGCTGTCCTGGACACCACAAAGACAGAATATCTGATTGGTTATACCGATGGGATGCTTGGGGGAAAAGACACTTTGACAAAGGCACAATTTGTTCAAATTGTGTATAGGCTGCTAACCCCTGAAAGCATTACTGCTGTTTATTCAAATAAGAATACTTTCTAAGATGTTGCATCTGATGCCTGGTACAATGAAGCAGTTAGCACTTTAGC
>CAZTAY010000081.1:0-13772 GCA_964611655.1 uncultured Eubacteriales bacterium | reverse complement strand
AGATTATGTCCTTATTTTAATGATTTCCCAAATTATAATCAAGTATTCTTCTAAACACAAAAAAACAGGCTTAAAAGCCTGCTTTTTAAAAGTGCCCGAGGCCGGACTCGAACCGGCACGGGTTTGACCCCGCAGGATTTTAAGTCCTGTGCGTCTACCAATTCCGCCACTCGGGCATTCAAAATTTAATAGCTTTATAGCCAGTAAATTAAGACAAGTGCTATTATAATTTATTTAACTAATATTGTCAATCAATTTCTAAAATTTATTTTTATTAATCAGAATGACTCTGAGTTTGATATGATTTTAAGTATTGCGTTTAATAGCTTTATATAAGACAAGAACCTGTAATCAATAAGCGCTCACCGCCTTAGAAAGCGATTATAAAACCATTATAAAGCCGTTAGAAGCCATTATAAAAACATGGTGAAAATCGCTGTTTCAAGTTCTGGCAACCCATTATTGAATACAGGCTCTTAAACAAGCTCTTAAGCAATTATTTAAAAATATAGCAATACTTTTGACATAAGCAATTAACCTAAACGTCCTTAATAGCCGTTCTGACTAATTGCAAGTTAAAATTTATTGCTCTAAGTTATTACAGGAAACTCACAACTGTGTAATATTATTTTTTCAACAATAAATTGGGGTTTTGAGGAACATTGTCTTTATCAACTTCAAAGCTTAAATGCCCTCCTAATAATATCGAATATTTTGTAGGAGTTGCTACTCCGCCGATGATTGTTCCTGCTTCAACAGCTTGTCCTTCTTTGACTAATATGGTCTCTTGAAGCTGACCATATGTAGTCGTCCAGCCGTTTCCGTGGTCGATTACAACAGTATAACCAGTTCTTGGTTCGTTTTTAATAGATTTTACTGTACCTGCTGCTGATGCTTTTACTTGACTTCCAATTGCAGCGTTAATACAAATTGCAGGGTTGGTTCTATATTGATCAAGTGTTTTATCATACACTGTTCTGTCCATGCTATAATCCATGGCAATTGATCCTTCTAAAGGCCAGATCATAGAATCTCCTGCACTAAATGATAAAGCGCTTCCTGTTGATGTAGTCGTTGATTTTTCGGTTTTGTTTTCGGTTTTATCAGCATTTTCAGTATCCGGAGTTTTTTGGCTTACATTTTCACTGTTTTCTGATTGTTTTTGGGTGTTATCCGTTTTGCTCTCTGCTTGCTTCTGATTGTTTTCCAATTGATTTGGCTTAGATTCTTCTGTTTTTGCAGAACCGTCAGTCTTTTTATCTGTTTTTTCAGGGTTTGGTATTGCACTTGGAGTTGAAGTAACGTTACTTTGCTGCTCTTTTAAGCTTTCTTTCTTCTTCTCCTCGTTTATAACCTCGCTAAGAGGTTTCACCGGTGTGCTGTTTGCAGGAACCAATTCAAACTCGTCATTAAACTGGTCAGTTAGAGCAACTTTCGAGTTGTCAGGATTTCCTCCAGGGCCTATGTTGCGTATCGTTGCAAAGGTAGCTATTGCCATTACAGCAATTACACATGTTAATAGTGTTGCATAGAACCCTCTTTTGCTGATAAAATCACTTAATTTTCTGTTTTTCTTCATAAATACACCTCCAGTAGTATTATTGACATCAAAGCTGAATGATATTCATAATTTGGTATTTATTGTGAACTAACTTAATAATTCTATAGCACAAAGTAACGAGAATTATTGAAGCCAAATGATCGTAGACAGGATGCTGACAAAAGGGCTGGAGAATTATTGTGTAGAGTTTTAATTCTTTGCTTCTTTCTTTTTATAAAGAAGAGGGGTTCGGTGAAAGCTCCGAGGTTTAGGTAGTATTTAATTTTCTTTTTTCCGAAATTCAATAATACCCATTACAAGTAGGAAAATTGCGAAGAACTTTTTAAGCAAGTCAGAACCTAAATTTATAGCAATAAATGAACCTACAGATGCACCTAAAACACCAAATATAATAAGTGATGGCAATAGATTTTTTTCAATATTTTTGTTTTTTAAATGCACAAAAACAGCAATTAAAGCTGTGGGAATAAAATAAATCAGATTAAGGTATTGTGCCACTTTTTGATCCATACCCATAAATATTGTTAGAGCAGGTATTAATATTGTGCCCCCGCCAATACCTAAACCGCTGATAACGCCCGATAGAATTCCTACAATGAACATGAAAATCATAGTAAAATCCAAATGGCAGATAAAATCATGAATGTGCCAAATATTTTATGAAGCAAATTTTTTGGTATCTTCGTCAGGGTTTTTGCCCCTATTATTCCTCCTATAATTCCACCAGCGGAAATGACAAAAGCAGTCATAAGATCAACCTCACTTTTGCCTGAATAAATAAATAGGCTAATCAAGCTAAGGGGCAGCATAACTGCAATAGCCGTTGCATGTGATTTATGGGTTTCGACTTTCAGCTTTTTTTGAATTGCATATACGGCAATTGCGCCGCCCCCTGAACCAAACAAACCGTTAGCAAAACCTATAACTAATCCTGTAATATCTCTGGTGATTACCTTTTTTGTCATATATTCACCTTCTTATTTTATACTCAAATGCTTATATAGCTAATTCAACCTAAAATCGGTATAGCACGCCCTGCTTCACGAGTGGAGCAGGGCGAATGTTTCGATCCGTTTTGGGCTGAAACAGCTATAAATATAACAAAGGGATTCGTAGTTAAACCATCCTTGTTCATTTGAGTATAATATTCCCAATTTTTTAGTAAATATTATATCTTCACAAAAATAAAAATCCGATAAAACTGCCATTAGCAATTTTACCGAACTTTCATTATTTATTCATAGTAACATATGGACTTGTGAGCTTTTGTTCCTGCCACCACTGAACGATTTTGAACTTAACTTTCACTTCAACATTATCACCTTTAACACCTTGTGTGATTAAATCATAATCTTCTTCAGGTAATATGTTTTTAAGTTCGTCTTTTGTCTCTTTTGGTAATGTGTTTTGGGTTATATCAACATAACACAACGGAGGAAACATAACACACCACCAGTTTTTGCCGTCGCCGTTGCCGATTTCAATTCTAAGTGCTTCATACTCTCCGGCAGGTAAGGTCACATCACCATAGCTCTTTGTTGGAAAGGTTGATTGACTAAGAGAAACCTTAACTTTATAATCATAGCCTTCAAGCCTGATTATCTCTTCTGCTGTGTTTTGAATTTCTGTAAGGTTAGCATTTAAAACTTCTCTTGTTTCATTTATATTTGAACTTTCAGAAAGCCTGCTTTTTAAGCTTTCTAAAACACCGTCACGAACTTTTAGTTTTAAATCCTGATCCTCTTTCAAATCGCTGTTTGCGAGAACATGGAAACGAATAAAATTCTTATTCAGGTTGCTTGAAACTGCCTCTGCATAGCTTTTTGTACAAAACACAAACAATATTGATACTAACAGACCAATAAACAGCGAGATAGTTATTATTTTGCCTTCGTTAATACCTTTTATCTTATTTAACATATTCTTTACCCCCAATTAAAATCCTGATTTTATGATTCTTACCAAAAAGGGCAAAGTATATACTAAATTATTTAATAAATCTTTTAAATCTGTTATGGAGCATTAAACCTAGCCATTCTGTAATTGGCGATGTAAAAACATAATATATGAAAACTGTGTATGGAAGGTAATAAAAAAATAAAGTTGACCTTAACCCTGATAACTGAAAAACATCCCCTGTAATTGTTACTAAAGGAATTAAAATCAACAGAGTAATCACCAGCATGACCTTGATCTTCAAAGATGAATTACGGCAGAGCTTAAAAAGTAAAAAAATCCCCGTAATTCCTATATTAAAGACCACTACCGCTGAATAAACAGTATGTGGTATGCTAAATATTGAAGCAAGAACTTGAATGTAAACAGTGCCTAGTACAATTACTAAAGCAGCCGGGAAGGAGTAGATAAAAATATTCTCCATCAATTTTGCTCGCGGTTTAACATAATTAGCGGACAGGGCAATAAAAAATGTTGGAATTCCGGTGGTTAATGCCTTTACAGGTGTAAGCTGAATAGGGTTATAAGGATACTGAAAAGGCAGAAATACATATAGCGCTAAAAGTAATATTGAATATAGGGTGTTAAGAAGATACAAAGGTGCAACCCTGTCAATATTGTTTATAACTCGCCGTCCCTCTCTTAAAACCTCAATCAAGCCTGCAAAGTCATCACTCATTAACACAAAATCACAAGCACTTCTTGCAGCTTCGCTGCCGCCTGCCATAGAAACACTGCAATCAGCATCACGCATTGCAAGAATGTCGTTTACACCGTCGCCTGTCATACAAACTGTATGACCCAACTCTTGCATTGCCTTTACAAGACCCCGTTTTTGCTCTGGAGTAGTATGTCCAAAAATAGAGTAATCTTGGGAAATAGACTTAAAATCATTGCTTGCTCTACTCATATCAATATACTTTTCTAGGTGTCCAAGTCCAGCTTGCTTTGCCACTGCAAGTACGGTTCGGGGGTTGTCTCCAGAAATTATTTTTAATGTAACGCCTTCGTCTATAAATACCTTGAAGGTTTCCGCAGCATTATCTCTAACTCTGTCTGCAAGGGTCAACAGACATAAACATTCGAGGTTTTCTGGCAAGGAATCCTTTTCAATTAAATCCTTGGAATGAGCAAGGCAAAGAACCCTAAATCCTTCATCAGCAAGTTGGTTGACTTGTTGGTTAATGAATTTGTCATTTTTAAAGAGCAGGGCAGGAGCTCCTAAAATATAACTTCCATTGTGGTTATAACTAACCCCACTCCATTTTCTGTCGGAACTAAAGTGTTTAACAATAAATGGTGTTTCGTTCAAAGAAGCGCCAAAATGCTCTTTTAGAGCCTTTGCAGTTGAGTTATTATCATTAATCGCACCCATTAATTGTGAAATTATGAGGCTTAAATCGTTGTTATCCGAAAAAGGAATTAATTCTTTAAAAACCAAAGAACCATCAGTTATTGTACCTGTTTTGTCTAGGCAAAGAACATCAGAACGTGCTAGAGACTCAATGCTGGGTAGGGTTTGGACTAAGGCCTTCTTTTTCGCAAGATTAATAGCGCCTACACTCATTGTTACTCCTGTCAGTAAAACAAGACCACTTGGAATCATTCCAATCATAGCAGCAGTTGCCCCTAAAACAGAGGTTGTAAAATTTTTGCTTTCAAAATAACTGGTACTAAACAACAACAAGCCTAAAGGAACGATTGTAATGGTTACATACTTAATTATGGAGTTTAATATACTAAGCAGCTTTGGAGTTTTCTTTACAGTTTGCTTGGCATTTGCAGTTAAGATATTTGCATAATTAGCATCACCAACGGCGCATACCCTAACCACGCCATAACCAGAAACTACAAAACTACCTGATAAAACATTATCTCCAATTCCTTTTTTGATCTTATCTGACTCGCCTGTAAGCAATGCCTCATCCATTTCAAGTCCGTTTGATTTAATAACTATGCTATCTGCGCAAACTTGGTTTCCTTGCTCAAGATATACAATATCATGCAGTACAAGTTCTGACTGATCGATATTAATTTTTACGCCGTCTCTGATAACAGTCACAGGTGATTTTGACAGTACAGACAATTTATCAAGAACAAACTTGGCTTTTAGGCTTTGGAAAATACCTATTACCATATTTGAAATAACCACACCCATGAATAAAGTGTTTTCAATTCTGCCTACGATGATTATTAACAATGCCAGAGAGAAATTTATTAAGTTAAAAAAAGTAGACAAATTAGAAAATATTATATTAGAAATTGACGGTGTTAAGTCGTTCTTAGTTTTGTTAGTACAGCCAGATAATTTTAACTCCTCAACCTGGGTTTTGGTTAAGCCTCTGGAATAGTCATTTGTGTTTGGTTTTTTTTCATTCATTTTTTTACCTACTTTTTTGCAATTTTTAACTGCATTTAGGCTGTAAAAGACATTAGGTGCGTTGCTCATAAAACCCCACAAGGGGACCTGTCTACTTGGCCCTCTTTAAAAAGCCTTTTCTATTATTTTAGCATAAATATTACATTTATATAATATAAATCAGATTTCTGTTAAGCCAGTGTTTGGTATTTATACCTCATACAATAAAATACTTGCTATTATTTAGAATAATTTTGTATTCCTTAAAATATGTTGTTATAAGAATTTATACCAGTTAGGGAGTGTACACCCTAGTATCTTAAGGAGGATTAATATGTCATTTAATTTAATCAAGGATTATTTACTTATCGAACAAAAAATAGGTCATGAGTCTACACAGAGCCTTTTAGAAGGAGATATTATATTACCTGATACTAAACCCGATATTGCAGGAATTTTAAATGCAGACAGCAGGGTTATAATAGATAGATACGAAATAAATGCAGACAGAGTTTCTTTTTCGGGGCATATGGATGTATCAATATTATATTCTGGCAAAAACAGCGAAAAACCTGTACATAGTGTTAATGTAGCCATACCTTTTGAAGACTTTATCAATATTGACGGTTTAAGAACAGACATGATAGTTGACATGGATGCATCAATATCACATCTGGATTTTAAAATGCTGAATGACAGAAAAGTAAATTACAAATCTGTAATAGTAGTAGAAGCAAAAGCAAACGCAACATTTGAAAAGGATGTTGTTTCTAATATTGAAGACGTTCCTGAAAGCCAGCTTAAAAAGACGTCGTTTAATATTAGTCGTTCCATTGAAAATAAAGAAGAAAAGTTTGTAATAAAAGACGAACTCACAACTCCTTCTGGTAAACCAAATATCAGAGAAATTCTTAGCTGCAAGATTGACATAACAAACAAGGATGTAAGGATTAGTGACGGCAGGATTAACGTTAAAGGTGATCTTTCAATTAAAACACTGTATACAGGAGACAGTGAGGATTCTGTGGTTGAGTTCATGGAGCATGATTTGCCTTTTAACGGCAGTTTTGATATTGAAGAAGCAACAGAGGGAATGTATTGTGATGCATTTTTAAAAGTACATGATCAATATGTACAGGTTAGACCTGATACTGATGGTGAGGATAGAATACTTGAAATTGAAATTTCTGTTGTCTCAAGAGTAAAAGTATATAGTGAAAATACTGTAAACATGATTGAAGATGCATATTGTATCAATAAAAATGTAGTACTTCAAAAGGACAAAATTAGATATCCAAAGGTGGTATTCAGAAATAAAAACCAATTCCCTGTTCGTCAATCGGTTGAAATGGGGGGAGAAGCCCCTGAAATGCTGCAAATTTACAATATTTACGGTAAATGCAGGCTGGACGATGTAAAAATTATTGACGACAAGGTAGTTGTTGAAGGAATAATCGATACAACTGTATTGTATGTAACCTCTGATGACGAAATGCCTTTGCGTTCATACAGCGCAATTTTACCTGTTAAGCAAAGCATTGATGCAAAAGGGGCTAAAGAAGGCATGAACGCCGAGCTTGAATATAGCATTACACATTCTAGCTTTAACATGCTTTCGTCTACAGAGTTTGAAGCTAGATTTATAATGGATATAACAGCATTAGTTGTAGATGAAAGAGAAGTTGAACTTATCAGCGAAGTGACAATGGAAGACCTTGAGCAAGACGTAATAAACAGGATTCCAAGCATTGCAGTGTATGTTTGTCAAAATAATGATACTCTTTGGACAATTGCCAAAAAGTACAACACTAGTATTGATGATCTAATAGAAATAAATGACCTAGACGAATCAATGAATGTTTTCCCGGGACAAAAGCTACTTATTTTTAAAAAGACAGAAAATCTTAATAAATTCTAAATTTTAATAACCGGCGCTTTCAAATTTTTTCTGAAAGCGCCGATTTTGAAAAAATTCTCACAATATGCAGTAATATTTGCCACAAATTATCACTAAAGCTTGTCAAACATTTCATTATAATCTCAATCTCTTGTAACGATTTTAGTAAAGTTCATTAACTCAATTACACCGGAATTGTCTGTTTTTAAGATAAGAGAGCCATATCCATGCTCAGAAGTTTGTGGCAATATTATTTTAATTTTATCTACTTTTTTATCTAAGAGTATACTTTTAATAATCTTTGAGTTAAGTACAACACCGTAATTTTCCAGTTGATTTTTCCAGATGGTAAACTTGCAGTTGAGTTTTTTCCAATTAACACAGTAAAATGCTTTTGAATTTTCAAGAATTCCGCCGTCGCACACGGGACATTTTCCCAGGTAATTATTATTTGGTGATTTGCCTTTTCCATTGTATTGATTTTCTTGTTCAAACTGGATATTAACATTACTTTGCCTTGCATCATTTACTAAAAAAACAACATAGCGCTTGATGCTTTGATTAAATTTATTGGGATTCATTTTGCCGTCAGATATTTTATTCAAGGCCTTTTCCCATTTAGCAGTTGTAACAGGGGATTTTAATTCACTAGGCACTATTTGAATTAGCTTAATTCCTTTTTCTGTGGGAATAAGATTTTTGTTCTTACGTGTAACATAATTAACCTCTATTAAACGCTCAATTATGGCCGCCCTTGTGGCAGGCGTGCCCAGTCCTGAGTTTTTTAAATGCTCTTTTAGTTCTTCAGATTCTATAAGACGTCCAGCGTTTTCCATGTCTGATAACAGAGTTGCCTCGGTATAAGGTTTTGGAGGGTTGGTCTTTTTCTTAAGTATTTTTAAATTTTTAATAGTGGATTCTGTGCCTGTCTTAATATCCTTTAAATACTCTTCCTTATCCTTTTGCTTTTTCTTAATAACCTTTTTGAATCCCAAATCAATGACCTGAATACCTTTTGTAACAAATGATTCATTGTTTGATTCTGTAATACATTTACAGGAAAAATACCTGTATGGAGGATAAAATACCGCTATAAACCTTCTGACAATTAAATCAAACACATTGGCTTCGTCCGGAGTCAAGCTTGAAGCTAGCTTACCTGTTGGAATAATTGCATGGTGGTCTGTAATCTTAGTATCATTAACAACTCTTGAGCTAAGCTTAAGATTGTTTTCCTCAAGAACAGGAGTAATGAATTCTGCATATTCGTTTATGTTAAGCGCCTTTAAAATACTTTTAATTCCTGATTTCATGTCATCAGAAATAAATTTGCTGTCAGTACGTGGGTATGTAATTACTTTCTTGTTTTCATATAGTCTTTGCGCAATATCAAGTGTTTTCTTAGCAGTATATGAATATAGATTATTAGCCTCTTTCTGCAACTCTGTCAGGTCAAATAGTAAGGGATGCAGCTCCTGTTTTTCCTTTTTCTCAAAGGATGTAACTAAAGCAGAGGCATCTTTTAGCCTATCGGCAATTGCTTGGGCATCTTCATTTTTCGGAATTTTAGTTTCGGTTGTGGTTTTATTAAACCAAATTCCTTTATATGTATCTACTAAATCAGCTTTCGAATCTATATTATTTATTAAAAATTCTGCTTCCAGTTCAAAATAGTTCTCTGAAACAAAATTCTTGATCTTTTCATTTCGTTCTACTATCAATGACAAAGTAGGAGTTTGAACCCTGCCAACAGATAAAAGACTGTTATACCTTAGAGAATATGCCCTGCTTGCGTTTATACCAACAAGCCAATCAGCTTCTGAACGGCATTTAGCTGAAAAATATAAATTATCATATTCACCAGAGGGTCTTAGTTCACTAAATCCTTTTTTTATTGCAGAATCAGTCAAACTGGAAATCCAAAGTCTTTTAACACTTGTTTTGCAACCAGCCAAATTGTAAATGTACCTGAAAATAAGCTCGCCTTCTCGACCGCTGTCTGTGGCACAGACTATATATTCAAAGGAAGCGTTGTTCATTAGCTCTTTTAGATAGGTATATTGTTTAATTGTTTTTTGTATTGGCTTGGTTTTTATGGCAGCAGGAAGTATTGGCAAAGAGTCAAGTGACCAGCGTTTTAATTTTTTATCATAATCTTCAGGATTAAATAAAGAAATTAAATGACCAATTGCCCAAGATATAGTATAATTATTTCCATTATAGGAATTGTTTGTTTTTATATTAGCGCCCAAAACTTTTGCAATATCTTTTGCAACTGAAGGTTTTTCTGTAATTACTAAAATTGCCATGGATTAATATAAAATAGACAGATTAAACATTTTTTCATTGATTTTGCCTCCATAAAATAAACAAAAAGCTAAATTTAGTCAAAAATTATTATAGCATGATTCTACAAAAAAAACAAAATAATCTCAAAAAAAAATATAGTTTATGTCATAATCAGAGATTGCATGAATTATAAAAATTATTTATAATGCAATTAAGTTAAATGCATGTATTAAACTTTATACCATTTTACATCTAGGAGTTGTTAAACTGAAGATAGATTTAGGTTTATTTTGTTTTCAAGTGCTATAATAATAAAATCAATGTTTATTGACGCATTACTAAAGCAGTAAGAAAACAGATCAAGTTTGCGTGAACCTATTTGAGCTGTAAACTTTTATTGATTACTCTATGAAAGTTTATTTTTATTACTGTTGATTGCTAGAAAATATATTGGATTTATTATAAGATTAGAAGGCTCTTTGAATGTTAATAATTTACCTGAAGTAGTGCTGATCAATTCTTAGCACTTAAATTTTAATTGGTTTAGAGCAATTTAAATTTGCCTTAAGCCTCCTGAAAGGAATGATCTTTGAGTTATGGTGTATTCTCAAAAAAGCATAGGATTAAACATCAGAGAAAATAGAAAGAAGAGAAATCTCTCTATTGAACAACTGGCTGAATTGTTGGATGTTTCAGGTTCATTTCTTGGTTTGGTCGAAAGAGGTCAAAGAGGCTTAGGTATTGAAAAGCTTTGCAAACTTACTGACATATTCAACATTTCGCTTGACGATCTCTTTGCCGAAAAAAATTCATATAAAAAGACGATTGAAAGTACCTTGGTTCTAGCAGAACCTAAGGTATTTAAAGGAAAGCCTGAAAATTTTGACCAATTACAAAGCCTTTTATATAACTTAACAAAAGAAGAAATTGACGTGGTAATAGCATCGGTTGTTGCGCTAAGAAGGTTTAGCAGACAAGCGGGAAGGGATGATGAATAAGCATTTGCTATTAGTGATGCAAAAAACTAACGTTTAATTTGATTACCCTTCTTTTTGTGTTTATTAGGCTGAGCTTGTTTTATTGTGCAATAAATCTTGTTATTAAATTTAACAAAAATAAAACACCAATTAGGTTCTTTCAGCCTGTCGACAACTATAATCGACGGGCTGAAATTATGTTAAAATAAACAGGTGATATGAATACAGGATTGAAAAGCACGATAATCTGCTGGCTAACAAATGCATCCAATCTTATTATACGAATTGTTAAAGGCTTCCTTGATTTTGAAATCCAGGAAGCCTTTAACTGTTAACATTTGTTCTTTCTTAAAAGAAAGAACAAATGCGACATTTCTAAGAGAAAGATTTTAAATGCTTTAGAAAATCTACACACGAGAACGGTCAACAAGTCGTTTGTCGACATACAAAAGCTTCCTTAATTTTGCAATTAAGGAAGCCTTTTGTGTTATTTTTATGGTTAAAAATCAATTAAGTTAGCTTTTCTTTTTTCCATAAAAGCCGTCATGCCTTCTTTTTGATCTTTTGATGCAAAGGCTAGCGCAAAAAGGTCTGCTTCAAGCTTAAGACCGTTTGTTAAATCTAGGTCAAGCCCTTGGTTGATAGCAGATTTAGCAAGATAATTTGCATAATTACCTTTTGAAGCAATTTTCTTTGCCATAGTCATACATGTATCTAAAAGATCGTTATGAGGAACAACCTTATTAGCCAAACCAATACGATGTGCTTCCTGAGCATCAATAACGTCGTTTGTAAATATTAACTCTTTAGCTCTGCCTTTGCCGATGATTCTAGGAAGTCTTTGTGTTCCGCCAATCCCTGGAGGTATTCCGAGTCCTGTTTCTGGCATTCCGAATTTAGCTTTGTCAGATGCAACACGAATATCACAAGAAAGTGCAAGCTCAAGTCCGCCGCCAAGTGCATAACCGTTTATAGCAGCAATGGTAATTTGTGGCATTTGTTCTATTTTATTAAATGCTTCTATACCCAAAAGAGTCAAATCACGACCGTCTTTTGGTTCAAAGTCAACCATTTGAGAAATGTCAGCGCCTGCAACAAAAGCTTTGTTTCCAGAACCTGTAAGTATAACAACTTTAATATCCTTGCGTTCCGATATGTCGTAGAAGCATTGTTTTATGTCTCTTAATGTAGCAAGATTTAAAGCGTTAAGTGAAGCAGGACGATTAATCGTAACAAGTGCGATTTCACCGTCAACATCCATAAATAAGTTATCAAGTACTTTTGTACTCTTACTAGAAAATGAATTTACTGAAGATTTCAATGTCCTTACCCCTTTGGTTTCCAATTTTAAACTGTTTCAGTACTTTAGAGTGCTATAAAAAAATTAAACTACAAGATTATATTATAATAAAAAGCTTATGCAAGTTCAACTATTGTTGAAACTCCCATACCGCCTCCGATACAAAGTGTTGCTAAACCTCTTTGAGCTTTTTGTCTTTTCATTTCATGCAGCAATGTAACAAGAATTCGGCAGCCGGAAGCACCAACAGGATGACCGATAGAAATTGCGCCACCGTTTACGTTTACCTTTGACGCATCCCAATCAAGCAATTTACCAACTGCAAGCGCCTGAGCAGCAAATGCCTCATTTGCTTCGATTAAATCTAAATCATTAATAGAAAGGCCTAAGTTTCCTAGCAGTTTTTGAGTGGAGAATGCAGGTCCAATGCCCATAAGAGATGGATCAACACCTGATAAAGCTCCGCCTTTCCAAACCGCCATTACATTAGCACCAAGCTCTTTTGCCTTTTTTGCACTCATAACAATTACAACGGCAGCACCGTCATTTATACCTGATGCATTTGCAGCTGTAACAGTTCCGTCTTTTTTGAAAGCAGGCTTAAGTGAAGAAATGCTTTCTTTTGTAACACCTTTTTTCGGATATTCGTCCGTATCGAAAATAATGGTATCTTTTTTAGATTTAATCTCTACAGGTACAATTTCTTCTTTAAACTTGCCTGCATTATTTGCAGCCTCGAATTTTTGTTGGCTTTGAGCAGCAAACTCGTCTTGCATATCTCTGGTAATACCATATTTTTCAGCAACATTTTCTGCAGTAATACCCATATGATAATCATTAAATGCATCCCAAAGAGCGTCTTTAATCATGGTATCAACAATTTTGCTGTCGTTCATTCTATAGCCGAACCTTGCTTTTTCCAAAGCATAAGGAGCAGCCGACATGTTTTCAGTACCTCCTGCAACAACCACATCAGCCATTCCGGACATAACTAATGAAGCAGCAATGTTAACAGAATTTAACCCTGAACCACAAACAACATTAAGGGTCTGTGCTGGTACTTCAATTGGTATTCCGGCTTTTATAGAACTTTGTCTTGCAACATTTTGTCCTAAGGATGCTTGCAACACACAGCCCATTAAAACTTGATCCACATCATTAGGTGAGATGCCGGCTCTTTTAATGGACTCTTTAATAACAATAGCACCAAGGTCCGGAGCAGAGATGTCTTTTAAAGTACCACCCATTTTTCCTAAAGCAGTTCTACAAGCACCTGCTATAACTACTTCGTCCATAAGTAACCCTCCGTTTCTAATATTTAGTATTTTACTTAAATGCCAGTAAATTTCATTTCCATTTAAGTATAAAAAGAATCAATAAATCTTAGAACTTTAATTATGATTGATCAATTTGTTGAAAATACTTTAAACTTG
>CAZTAY010000080.1:0-13811 GCA_964611655.1 uncultured Eubacteriales bacterium | reverse complement strand
AGTGCCTTGAATTACATCCAATATCACGTTGATATTAAATAAAAGTATATAAATTAATAACACAGCGATTAATGTGACTATAACATGAAAAGAAATCTTCAAATAACGTGAATCCCAGGGTAATTTCATAACTTTTCAACCTCTTTAGTAAATTCCCGTATGTGTATTACTTTAAATCTTTTAGCGCTTCAACAAGGAAATCCCAAACCCTCTTGGTAGAAGGGATGCTGACTTTTTCGTCAGGGGTATGCATATTATAAATGTCTGGACCTAATGAAGCAATGTCAAGACCTTCAAGTTTGTGGGATATTATACCACATTCCAGTCCGGCATGGATTGCTTTTGCGTGCATAGTTTCACCGTTGTTTAACCTTGAATACACGCCTGTCAATGTTTTTCTAAGATCAGAGTTATAACTGTATTCCCAAGCAGGATAATCACTTTTTGGTTCCATCTCCGCACCTAAAAGGGCTGATAATGCAGCGAACCTGTCAATAAGCTTTTCTTTGCTTACGCTAACAGAACTTCTAAGAGCATTTTTAAATATTACTCTGTTCTCTTCTGTAACAACAACCCCAAGGTTTGTGGATGTTTCCACCAGTCCTTCAATTTCAAGGCTCATTGCATCAATACCGTCAGGCATGGTTAACAAAGCATGAACAACTTTTTGTTTGGAATGGTCATCGAAGGGTTTGCTGTTTGTGCTTGCCGTTGCAGTTATTTCAACTAAAATGTCTTCCTCTGAAAGACGGTATTCTTTTTTAAATACCAATTCCATTTCTTTAACTATGTTAAAGGCTTTCTGGAAGTCGTTCTTTGGAAGAGAAATAAAAGCATCCGCTTCACGGGGAATTGCGTTATCCTTAAGCCCTCCCGAAAGAGTGAGTAAATCAAAATCCAGTTCCTTTAAAAAGGCATTTAAAACCCGCCCAAGTAATTTGTTAGAGTTTGCTCTTTGATGAATAATGTCAGAGCCTGAATGACCACCTTTTAAGCCCCTTACTGCAACATGGTAAAAGTCTGTACCGGGTAAAATGGATTCTTTTCTTGTTATAGGCAGTTTGACGTTAATTCTGATACCACCTGCACAGCTAACAAGGACATGACCTTCTTCACCTGTGTCAAGGTTAATCATTCTCCTGCCTTTTAGCTTGGAATAATCAAACTTAATCGCTCCATTCATACCGGTTTCTTCATCGGTGGTGAAAAGCGCTTCAATTGGCGGGTGTTGCATATTTTCGTCGTCTAAAATTGCAAGCATATAGGCAACGCCAATTCCGTTGTCAGCGCCTAAAGTAGTGCCTTCAGCTGTCAGAAAATCACCGTCAATCAACAACTTTATAGGATCGGTTAAAAAGTCATGAAGTATATCACCGTTCTTTTCGCAGACCATGTCAATATGTGACTGTAAAATTACAGGCATTGAATTTTCATAGCCTTTTGAAGCAGGCTTTTTTATGAACACATTATAGGCATCGTCCACATAAGTCTCAAGACCTTTTTTAAGCCCAAAATCCGCAATATAAGAGCTTACTTGCATTTCATTACCTGATCCTCTAGGTATGTCACTGATGTTCTTGAAAAATTTAAAAACTGATTGAGGTTCCAAAGAGTCAAAGTCCGTCAAGGTATCTCCTCCTACTAACATTAATTTTTAAGGCTGTGAATAGGTGCAGGAATCCTTCCGCCTCTGTGGATAAAGTCATGGCAACTAAAAGGGTTTACTTCCATTACAGGAGCTGAACCAAGCAGTCCACCAAACTCAAGCATTTCGCCGGCTTTTTTCCCGATTGCAGGTATAATCCTTACAGCCGTTGTTTTATTATTGATCATACCGATAGCCATTTCATCAGCTATTATGCCCGAAATTGATTCGCTTGATGTATCACCGGGTATTGCAATCATGTCAAGTCCTACAGAACAAACGCAGGTCATAGCCTCAAGTTTTTCAAGTGTAAGTGCGCCTTTTTGAACAGCCTCGATCATGGCATGATCTTCGCTGACCGGAATGAACGCGCCGCTAAGTCCGCCAACATAGGAGGAAGCCATTACGCCGCCTTTCTTAACACAGTCGTTAAGTACAGCAACAGCAGCGGTTGTGCCTGGTGCGCCAGGGTATTCAAGTCCCATTTCCTGAAGGATTTCAGCAACACTGTCGCCGATTGCTGGAGTGGGAGCAAGTGAAAGATCTATTATACCAAAAGGAATATTAAGGCGTTTTGAAGCCTCCTGTGCGACCAATTGACCAACTCTTGTTATTTTAAACGCAGTCTTTTTAATGGTTTCACACATGGTTTCAAAATCAGCGCCCCTAACTTGTTCTAGGGCTTTTTTAACAACACCGGGGCCACTAATGCCTACGTTTATAACGGCATCACGTTCGCCAACGCCGTGGAATGCGCCTGCCATGAAAGGATTGTCCTCAACAGCGTTGCAAAAAACAACCAATTTTGCGCATCCGATTGAGTTATTGTCAGCTGTCAGTTCAGCAGCTTTTCTGATAACTGTGCCCATTTCCTTCACAGCGTTCATATTAATGCCGGATCTGGTATTACCTAGGTTAACTGATGAACAAACCATATCGGTTTGTGCAAGGGCGCTTGGAATGGAGTTAATCAATCTTACGTCTGACTTTGTTCTGCCTTTTTGCACAAGGGCGCTAAATCCGCCTATAAAATTAACCCCTGATTCTTTTGCGGCTCTGTCAAGGGTTTTTGCAATAGGTGTATAATCTTCTTCGCCTTCTATGCTTGCTGCTGCAATTGCAATGGGCGTTATGGAAATTCTTTTGTTTATAACCGGCACACCGAACGCTCTTGCTATGTTGTCACCGGTTTTAACTAGATCTTGTGCTGTTTTTGTAATTTTGTCATAGATCTTTTGATTAAAGCGTTCCATACTGGAGTCACCGCAATCAAGCAGGCTTATGCCCATTGTGATTGTACGAACGTCAAAATTTGCCTCGTCAATCATCTTGTTAGTTTCAATAATTTCGAGATTTGAGACCTTACCGGAAAACACGGGGTTTACACTCCTATCTAATGTAAGTCCGGTAAAACCACGTTTCCCGGACTTTATAAATTCTATATTCTATGCATTGAATTAAAAATATCTTCGTGTTGAAGTTTAATCTTAACGCCAAGTTCTTCGCCTATTTTTTCAAGTTCGGTTGAGGATATTTCAAATGCGATGTCAGCTTCTGAAATGTCTGCTATCATTATCATATTAAAAAAACCGTCTACAATTGTCTGTGATATATCTAAGATGTTGATATTATGCTCTGCAAGATAAGTGCAAACTTTTGCCATAATACCGACTCTGTCTTTACCTAAAACCGTTATAATACCCCTCAAAATCAAACTCTCCTTTTGCTAAACCGATCTTTTTTGCAGTTTGGGTTGCACACATTCGTCATAGACCATGTTATAAAATTCGTCCCACCTGCTAAGTACACTATCCCGGCTGTAGAAATTATGTCCACACCATGACCTATCAGCCCAAGTTTCATAAAATTCAGGACTGTTTTTAAGCATTTCTATTTGACTGCAAAAACCTTTAACGTCAACCGCCTTTAAATAATAATCAAAAAGGATCTGAGGATAGATATCAATATCTCTAAGCAGTATTGGTTTTTTACAGCACATGGCTTCAAGTATAGTCATGGGGAACAATTCCGAATAAGAAGGAAGGAACATTACGTCGGCAATATTGTATAAAACGTTCATGTATTCCCTGTCAATAATGCCGGGGAACAAAACGTTCTTAGGGGGGGATTCCATGATCTCTTTAAGTTCTTTATAGCCTTCTGTCATTGTGCCAAAGGAAAATCCTCCAGCCCAAACAAAGGTTACATCAGGCATTTGTTTGGCAACCTCAATAAAATCGGTTACTCCCTTTCTCTTTTGCACCTGACCTACACCCAGAACCACAAACGCATCCTTCTTAATACCGTAGTTCTCCCGTTCTTTTAGGATCACTTCTTTGTCTAATACATTAAACTTATCATCTGCAACAAAATTTGGTATGTAAGCAATTTTGTCTCTGTCAATTCCATATCTAACAAGTTCTTCTACAAAGAAAGGATTAACAGTCACAAGATAATCCATACTTTTATAAAAGCTGATAATATATTTATAGAAAACTATTCTAGCTATTTTTGGTATTTTCAAGCTTTCTTCAACTGTTTCAGGCAGAAAATGAACATAACCAACAGAAGCGCTTCTTCTTCTTTCCATAACCGCTTGCAAATAGTAATTAGGGTTAATGGTATGAAAATGCATAATATCGCTTCTTTTAATACTGTTTATATACACGTCAAACTGATTTTTAAGCCCTTCCTTAACCAGCCTAACCTGTTCATAGTATGCAGAGGCAACGCCCTGTCCCTTAACCAGGTTTGCTGAAGAGAGCATATTAATTGTCGGCATTTTATTTCTCCTTGTAAGGATTTTACTTCCAATATTTACACAAGTTTAAGCCAAGAATATTCAGTACCTTTATAAATTATACCATAAAATTGACCAATTTAGTATGAAGATTTAATTAAAATTCTCTACAATTGGCGTCCCGGAGGAGTCCATTCTTGAAATATAAACTTTTTTAATTATATTACCGTTTTTGTCAAAGGAAATATTGCCGGTTATGTATTCAGAATTTATTTGTTTTATTATGTCGATTAAAGTTAATTTTTCATTTGCTTCCTTTTCTATTAGCGCATCTTTTAATACAAAAACGGCGTCATAGCTAAGGGCTGCGAAAGATGTAGGCAATTTATTAAAACTATTTTCGTAGCTTGTTCTAAAGTCCGTAATAATATTGCTCTCTTCATTAAAAGGATAATGAATAGGATAATAGTAATTAGTTAAATCCTCATCTATTATAGGAACATCCCAAAGATCGCTACCCATAAAAATTGAATTAATTTCTAAAGCTTTCGCTTGCTGCAATATTTTACTGCTTGTTTCAAAGTAATCGGGGGTATAAATTAGTCCCGGTCTTTTAATGGAAACGTCCTTTAGTATTTGTTCAAAATCTGAATCACCGTTTTTATAAGTACATTCTATTAGGTTCTTACCCCCGTACTCATCGAATGCTTTTTTAAATGAAGCAGCAAGCTCCGCCGAGTATGAGTCGTTTTCGTTATAAATAACGGCGGCACTGTCGATGCCTAAAATACGTTTGGCAAACTTAGCAGCCGACTTTGTTTGATCCCAGTTGCTAAAACCAAGCATAAATATATTGTCTTTTTTTTGGATATTGTTTATTTGTGAATCAATCCCAGAAGTCAAAAAGACGGGTATCTGGCTGTATTCTGATTTAACTGAAATATTAAACAAAAAATCGGAATTGCCGGAACAAATAACAGCGGAGCTTTTATTTTTAATTAATGAATCAAAGGAGTTAACAGCGTCGTCTATGCTTGCGCAGTCAAAATACTCTGCTTTTAATATTTTTCCGTTTATGCCCCCAGAATCGTTTATTTCATTAAGGGCAAGCTCTATGCCGTTTTTTGTTTCAATGCCTATTTTTTTATGTTTAGCGTTTGCCTGCACGATACAGCCAATAATAATTGAATCAGAATCATCAGTGTTTTTAGAAACGTCTTTATCAGCTGTACAAGCAGTTAAAAACAAACACAAAAGAAGTGCAAGTGCCAATATTCTCTTCAAGACAAAAAAACACCTCCTTGTAAATCGAAAAAAAACGTCCCTAGAAAGGCTCCTCAAAGGGACGAAATCTTTATGTTTAGAATTAAAGCAACCTAAACTTATTAAGCTTCTGTGGATTCGGATTCACTAGCTTCTTTTTCAGGCATGTCTGCTTCTTTGATGCTAAGGCTGATTTTTCTTTGTTCTGCATTAACATCAGTTACCCTTGCAACAACTTCCTGACCGATTGAAAGCTCGTCTTCAGGTTTTGCAACATGCTTTGTTGAAATTTGAGAAATATGAATAAGACCGTCAACGCCAGGTTCAAGCTCTACAAATGCGCCAAATGGAACCATTCTTACGATCTTGCCAGTAACATTATTTCCGATAGCATATTTGTCTTTAACAATGTTCCATGGATCGTTGTCCTTATCTTTAAGTGATAATGAAATTTTGCCTTTTTCTTTGTTAACGTCAAGAACGATTACTTCTACTTCTTGTCCTTCTTTTAACACGTCTCTAGGGCTCTTTACTGTTCCCCATGACAATTCAGAAATATGGATAAGTCCGTCAACGCCGCCAAGATCAACAAATGCACCAAAGTCAACGATCCTTGATACAGTACCTTTTACTTTGTCGTTTGCTGCAATTGAAGAATAAACCTTTTCAATTCTCTTGTTTTCTTCTTCTCTTGCAAGTTCTTTTCTACCGCCAACGATTCTTCTTTTTGATCTGTCAAGTTCGATGATTTTAAAGTCAAGGGTTTGTCCCTTGTAAACAGTTAAGTCCTCAATATATCTATTAGATACCTGTGAAGATGGTATAAATATACGAACGCTTTTATAAAGAGCAATCATTCCGCCTTTAACAATATCAACAACCTTGCCGGATATAACCTCACCTGACTCAAATGCTTTTTCAACTTCTTCGATACCTTTTTGAGCTTCGATTCTTTTGCGTGATAAAAGAACATTTCCGTCTCCGTCGTTAACCCTTACAACAAAAACATCGATTTCGTCGCCTGGTTTAAACACTTCGGAAGCCTCTGCATCCTGTTCCAAACCGATTTCTTCTCTTGGGATAATGCCGTCTGACTTATATCCTAAATTTACAGATACCTCGCCGTTGTTTACTGCAATTACCGTACCCTTTACGATTTCACCTGTATGTAAAGATACAAAAGATTTTTCTAACATTTCCTCAAAGGATTGCATGACCTCGGAATCTGATTCTTGATTTCTTTCTAACTCGCTCATAATGGTAACAACCTCCTTTATTGTTGCCGGAGAAGTAGATGCACCGGCAGTTATTCCAATTTTATCATTAGAATAAAAATTATTCAACTGTAAATCCCAAATACTTTCAATAAAATATGTCCGTTTGCACGAATCGTAGCATATTTCAAACAATTTTTTGGAATTTGCACTGCTTTTGTCTCCTACAACAATCATTACATCAGAGGCTTTTGAAAGCTCCATTGCCTCATTTTGTCTTAATTCGGTAGCATGACAAATTGTGTTTTCTATAATAATATTTTCAAATTTAAGTTTTAGATCTTTAGAAATTTCCAAAAAACTTTTAAGATTAAATGTTGTTTGAACAACACAAACGATTTTGTCTGAATCTATTTCAAGCTCCTGTGCGTGATTAGCAGATTCAATAACAAATGCAGAATTGTTTGTCCAGCCGTTTATTCCTATAATCTCGGGATGGTTTTTATCACCTACAATTATAATGCTATAGCCCTGTTGGAAATATTTTTGGACAATTGAATGAATCTTTTTAACACTGGGGCAGGTAGCATCCAAATAATCAATGCCCTTGTTTTTTAGGCTATTAATTTTGTCATAAGTCTTTGGCGGTTCGCCGTGGGTTCTTATTACGATTGTACCTTTATTTACAGAGTCCAGATCCTCAGTCACAAACACGTTTTTTTCTTCAAGTTCTTTTATGGCAGCCTTATTATGTATAATAGGCCCATAGGTATATAATTGCCTTTTATTCATTTCACTATACACAAGTTCCATTGCTTTTTTTACGCCAAAGCAATAACCAGCATGTTTAGCAACCGTTATTTTCATTATTTCTCCAATTTAGTATTAGACTTATTATTTCATCCACAGATTGCTTAAAATCCATTTCTGTAGTATCAAGATAAACAGCTCCTTCTGCTTTTCTAAGTGGAGAATGCTCTCTTGTAATGTCCTCGTGATCACGGTTTATAATCTCTTGCTTAATTGTCTCAAAGTCACCTGGACTTGACAATCCTTTTTCTTCTAAATCCAAACAGCGTCTTTGGGTTCTTGCGTCAACGGAAGCCGTCATATAAATTTTAACTTGAGCATCAGGAAAAACATCTGTACCAATATCTCTGCCGTCCATTATTATATCCTTGCCTTTTGCAATTTCTCTTTGCATCTGTACAAGTTTTTTTCGAACTGCAAGTATCTTGCCCACCTTTGAAGCGCCTTGAGCAACTGCCTGCGTTCTAATCGCTTCAGTAACATCATTACCATTTAAAAATATAGCAAAATTGCCTGATACATTTTTAATGTCAAGGTTTACATTTAAAAGCTCTGCTGAAACTTTGTTTTCGTCCTCAAGTTCTATGCCTTTGTTAAGACAATGAAGTGCAATTGCTCTGTACATTGCTCCTGAATCAATATAAGTTAAATCAAGCTCTTTTGCAACAGCCTTTGCAACTGAACTCTTTCCAGATGCCACAACTCCGTCAATTGCAACTATTAAGTTTAAGTCTTTTTTGCTTGCAATATCAGGACGTAAAACGGCAGCTCCTTCAAGGTATACATGCTTAGCGTCTTTTTGAGTTACATATTCTTGACTAAAAGCATGAACGCATACACGAAGGCATTTTCTAAGGCTGTTAGCCACATCCATTTCAGACAAACACATAAGCGCGCAATCCGTAAGCCCAAGTTCCCTTGCGCCTACGGCAGGATAAACAGCATTTAAATCATTAGTGCATGTAAACAAGATAGAAACTATTTGCTCATTTTTTAAGTTGTTTGCATTAAATAATTCATTTATTAATTTCTTAGAAGCTTCGTTAATTGCATCTGCGCTATTTTCCGTTACTGTGATAGCGCCTCTAATAGAATAATAATACATGATATCCCTGCTTTTTTTAAAGAACCTGTGTCCGACATTCTGTCTCCCATATGCCTTGGTCATTGTCGTCAATGGTGAAAAATTGCCATTTCAAATTAGACAGCCCAGAATCCAGGTTCTAAGATTTATTCCGCCGAAGACTGTCCACTAAGCCAGCCTGTGGAGAAAGCGATTTGAAGGTTGTATCCGCCTGTATATCCGTCTAAATCAAGAACTTCTCCAGCAAAATACAGACCCTTAACTAGCTTTGATTCCATTGTCTTGGGCGAGATTTCTGAAAGGCTTATTCCTCCTGAGGTTATAACTGCCCTGTCATATCCTTCTGTGCCATAAATATTCAGGCTGAAATTTTTTAGCCCCTTTACAAGTAAGCGTCTTTCTTCTTTTGTAATATTGCTTGAAGGTTTATCTTCTTTTAGCTGGCAAAGATTCAGAATAATAGGAATAAGCCTTGATGGTAGTAGTCCGTGCATTAAATTTTTTAAGTTTTTGCCACCTGATTTTTCTATGTCCCTCATGATTCTGTTGTCCAGTTCTTTTTCTGATAGGGCAGGTTTTAAATCAATTGATATGGAAAAAGAACTTCCAGATTCACGAACCATATGACTACTTGCACTGATTACAGTAGGTCCTGAAATGCCCACATGAGTAAAAAGAAGTTCACCAAAATCCGTATAAATTTCTTTTTGCTCTTTAAAAACTTTAACAGAAACATTTTTAAGAGTAAGACCTGCAAGACTCTTAACCCATTTTTCCTTTGTTTTTAGACCCACAAGGGAAGGGTAAAGCTTTGTGACAGTATGTCCTGATTCTTTTGCAAGTTTATAGCCGTCGCCTGTGGATCCTGTTTGAGGAAATGAAAGTCCTCCTGTTGCAACAATAACTTTATCAGCAAGCATTTCCTCACCAGTTTCAAGCTTAACACCCTTTACGGATTTTTCAGAAACAAGTAACCGTTTAACTCTTTTGTTAAAGGATATATTAACCTTCGCGTCTGAAACAGCTTTATAAAGGGTTTTTACAATATCAGAAGCTTTATCAGACTCCGGAAAAACTCTGCCACCACGTTCTATTTTATAAGGTGTTCCTCTTTCATAAAAAAAATTCATAGTATCCCAATTGTTAAACTTTGAAAATGCACTATATATAAATGAAGAATTTCCGGGGATGTTTTTAATGAAATCTTCAAGATCGCCTGAATTTGTAAAATTGCACCTACCTTTACCTGTTATCAGAAGTTTCTTGCCCGGTTTTTCACTCCGTTCAAGCAAAACAACATCAGCGCCTGACTGTGCTGCTGAATATGCAGCCATCAATCCTGCTGCGCCGGCGCCTATTACGATTATTTTTTGGTTCATGGTTTACTCCATTATTTTAAATTTATACTTCTATATTAATGCTGTTTATAGCTATTTTAAGTATAACTATATTACCATGCTTGTCAAGTTCTGCGCCTTTATATGAAAAGAAAATTGACACATCTTGCTAAAGCGTTTATGATATTATAATTAAGGGATTATAGCGTTGTAGACATTTAAATTACAACAACGAAGGTTTGCTTAAAACAAACCACTTTAAAGGAGTAAAAACAATGATTTTATCAGGAATTGAAATACAGAAAAAATTAGGACAAGATATAATAATAACCCCTTTTGACCAAGGTGCACTTAATCCCAATAGTTATAACCTAAAGCTTGATAAAGAGCTGTTGGTTTATGAAGATGATGTTTTAGACATGAAAAAGAACCATAAAATCAAAAAAGTTGAGATTCCGGAGACAGGGTTCATGCTTCTTCCGGGCAAATTATATTTGGGAAGAACCTATGAATACACTGAAACAAAGGAATATGTGCCAATGCTGGAAGGTCGCTCATCCATTGGCAGGTTGGGACTTTATGTACATGTTACAGCAGGGTTTGGGGATGTGGGTTTTAAGGGATACTGGACGCTAGAAATGCACTGCATCCAGCCCATAATTATATATCCAATGGTTGAAATATGCCAGATTTATTATCACAAGATTGAAGGCGACTATATGGAATATTCTTCAGGAAAATATCAGGGAAACAAAGGCATACAGCCAAGCCTGCTGTATAAGGATTTTGAAGTCTAGGGCATTTTAACTTTAATTTTGGGTAATATATTACATAGAGCAATTCCGTGTTTGACTTGCAAATCCAAACCGAAAATCTGTTCATTTTCGGTTTGGATAATTGCTTATGTTAAATTAAATTGCTATATAAAATTCAGGAAACTATAGAAAAGAAAGGCGACGTTTAATGGAAATGAATGTTGATTGCATAAATGAATTTATAGACGCAAAAGAAAGATTGCTTAATTTTTTTGGCTGTAGCGACAATTATTTCTTAAAACCCTTGCTAAAGAGCAGGTGGACAGTGGTTGAGGAAAACGGGTATCATTTTTTGAACTTTGTAGAATCAAATGATTCAAATTCCGCAATCATTGTTAAAAGGGAAGGAACACCTCTTATTTACGATATGGGTGAATACACACTTATTATAGCAATTGACTGTGTTAAAATAGGCTTTATGTTCAGGAACTCAAACAAATTTTAGTTCTAAGAAGCTGTTTCAAATTGTTGCCCATTACTGAATACAGGTTCTGAGAAAGGAGTCCAAAATGAGCTTTGACGTAGACGTTGAGTCAGAAGAACAAGTAGTTAAAAAGAAATCTTTTTTCGATAAGATTACCGGTGGATTCAAAAACATGTTCGGCTCCTTTTCACCGAAAAAGAAAATTGTTCAGGAAGAAGAAACTGACCTTAGCCAATACTCAAGGTATTTAAAAGATATAACCGCAAATGAGCTTGGAAGGTCTTTGGAGGATGTTAAAAAGGCTTCGATTCTTTGCGAAAGAGCAGTTAAGATTGCAGGTATGCGTGCCTACTACTCAAAAAAACAGCTGGACCTTGCAAACAGGCTAACAGAGCTTAGTAAGGTTGAGATAATGACAGATGCGGAGAAAGAAGAAATAACAAAGCTCATGACAAGATATTCACAAGCTGAGGAAGAGCGAATATCCCTAAGAGGACAGATAACTGGTTTTGACAGAATTCTGGATTATTTAGAGCCCCTTTCAGGCTCTGTTGAAGATGCTGTTAAGAACATGAAAGATGCGGAAGAAATGCAGCGTCTTGCTAAAAGAGATATAAGTTATATTGAGGGTGAAAGAGGCGATCTTGAGTTCCAGAGAGAAAATATTCTTAAGGGTCTTGATTATATTTATAAACTCACCCTAGGAGTGGTTTCTGCTTTTGTGCTGTTTTTCGTAGGGCTTTTAATACTGCATTTTTATAGGGAAGTTGACTTGTTTGTTATAGGTATAGGCGCATGTATTGTGGTGATTGTGTTTGCCACTTTGCTTTTCATATTTAAAAGGCGTATGCTGTTTGAATCTAAGTTAAATGTATTATTGCAGATGCGAGCAGTTGAGCTGTTAAACAGAAAGAAAATACTTTATGCCCACTACACCAACTTCCTTAACTATGAATACAGGAAATACCGTGTTAAAAGCGCTGACGCACTTTTGCATAACTGGCAGGAATACGGATTGTATAAACATGTTACGTCACGCTATGATGCGGTTCGGAATATCGTATATACCATTGAAGATGATTTATCAAGAATTCTAAAATCAAAGGGAATTACAAACACAAAGTCTTCTCTTGAACATATGCGTACCATACTTGACTTTGATAATAACAGCAGGCTATACACTCAAACTTCAAAGGAGCTTGAAATGGTTGAATTAAACCTTGATCCTTTGGATCAGGAACAAGCAAAGGTTTGGGAAGAGCTTTCAGTGCTGAAGAAAAATGATTTAACACAGGATAAATTAATCTCTAAGATGATAAATGAATACTTAGCGCATGTGGAAAAAATTTCAGTGCTTGATGAAGAAGAACTGGATGCGCTTATGCATGAGCAATAAACGGGAGGAAAAGATGAGAAAAGAGCTTTCAAAGGTTTATAACCCTAAAGACGTTGAAGAAAGAATCTATAACAATTGGATGTCAAGAAAATATTTCCACGCTGAAATTGACAAGAACAAAAAACCATATACCATTGTGATACCTCCGCCAAACATCACAGGTCAGCTTCATATGGGTCATGCTCTTGACAATACCATACAGGACATATTAATTAGATTTAAGCGTATGCAGGGCTACAGTGCATTGTGGGTACCAGGCTGCGACCATGCCAGCATTTCCACTGAAGTTAAAATTGTTGAACAAATGAATAAGGAAGGTATTACTAAAGATGATATAGGAAGGGAAGCGTTCCTTGAAAGAGCTTGGGCATGGAAAGAAGAATATGGCGGAACAATTACACGCCAGCTTAAAAAATTAGGCAGTTCCCTTGACTGGGACAGAGAACGGTTCACAATGGACGAAGGTCTTTCAGACGCCGTTTTAGAAGTGTTTGTAAGATTGTATAATAAGGGGCTTATTTACAGAGGCGAGAAGATCATAAACTGGTGTCCTCATTGCCAGACAACCATTTCAGATGCAGAGGTTAACCATGAGGACAAAAGCGGTAAGCTTTATTATATAAAATACCCCTTACCTCAAGGCGGTCATTTAATGGTTGCAACAACACGTCCTGAAACAATGCTGGGTGACACATGCGTTGCGGTTAATCCTAAAGACGAACGATACACCCATTTGATTGGAAAAACAGTTATACTTCCTTTGATGGACAAGGAAATTATAATCGTGGCTGATGATTATGTGGATATGGAATTTGGAACTGGTGTTGTTAAAATCACTCCGGGACACGACCCTAATGACTTTGAGGTTTCTGAAAGACATGACGTGGAACGGATTAATATCATGAACGACGATGGAACTATTAACGAAAACGGCGGCAAGTTTAACGGCATGACTGCTCTTGATGCAAGGGCAGCAGTAATCAAGGAACTTGACCAATTGGGTCTACTTGAAAAAATAGAGGACATTTCTCATGCGGTTGGCACTCATGAGCGTTGTGGCGTTGTTATAGAGCCTTTAATCAA
>CAZTAY010000079.1:2336-13983 GCA_964611655.1 uncultured Eubacteriales bacterium | reverse complement strand
GAATTAGCTACAGCTGTTTCGGTTCGAATCGAACCGAAACAAGCGCCATGTGCCACTCGTTTAGTTTTGCTACACTTGTGTGAAGGGGCGCATAATTAAATTGCTAATCGACATACACAAACAATCTTACCACAGCCTATTTCAATTGAATTAGCTTTACACGCAAATTTCTTTAACTCCGCTTTCTTCTGAAAGATAGTCTCCGATTTCAACAGGCATGCGTTCATAAATGCCGTGGTAGTCGCTTCCTCCGGTAAGGAACAGCCTATATTCAGTGGCAAAGTTCTTAATGATTTCTTTGTCGTTTTCGCTATTGGAATGGTGGTTATATTCAATACCATCAAGCCCTGCTTCAACAAGTGTTGGTATCAAGCTGAAATTATGTTGCTGGCCTGGAT
Source organism: uncultured Eubacteriales bacterium (assembly GCA_964611655.1). GTDB lineage: Bacteria > Bacillota > Clostridia > Lachnospirales > CAZTAY01 > CAZTAY01. The sequence continues at coordinate 13,585 of CAZTAY010000079.1, read as the reverse complement.
GTGCAAGCACTGCAAGTCCTCCGGCGTTCTTGATTGCTCTGATTGCTTCAAAAACATCAATATATTCTATATCAAAATCGCATACGCCGCTGTTTTTAAACATAGAATTATAAAATTCTCCAAACATATCAGGAACCTGTTCCGTTGTTACTAGCCATTCCATAATATGCTGTTTATACAGATATTTTCCATCAGCTCGTTTTAACATGTCCATATTAATTTTATAGCCTTGTTTCATAAGAATTTCCGCCTGTTTTTCTGAATTACGGTTTCTGGCTTCCAGTAATGGAAGGGTTAGTTCTGTCAGGGTTTCAGGGGTGTTCATTTTATAGCCAAGAATATGAGTGCGTAAACCGCTATCCTTGTGAATAGCAGAGATTTCAATGCCGCCTAAAACAAGCATGTCCCGTCGAATAGGCAATCCCTTTATATGCGAAACGGTATCATGGTCCGTTATTGCAATTGCATGAAGTCCCTTTTCTTTTGCTTTATCTATAATTTGCTCAATTGTGTCTGTGCCGTCTGATGTGGTTGAATGGATGTGGAGATCAGCTTTTATTATCAAGATAATGCCTCCTTGAATTGTTGTTTGATTTACTTAGAGTTTATATTTAGAACCTGTGTTCAATAAGATGTCATCCGCCTTTGAAAGCGATTATTCCGCCATTCTTTGTTGGGTTGGCTTGACATAATTTTTCTATTATGCTTTCACCAACCTGCCGCAAATGGTGAAAAATCGCCATTTCAAATTCGGGCAACCCATTATTGAACACAGGTTCTTAGTCTTGTTAAACTTAAGAAACCACTTGAGTTACACTCTAGTATATTATCTATTCGCTTAAAAAAGGTGTCAAGGGGGTATTGTAATAAAATGTGATTGACAAATACAATCTAATATGTTAAAGTACGTTCATACCAACGGTATGTATGTAGAGGTGAGACGATATGGCGAGAAATAAATATCCAGAACAAACCGTAACACGGATTTTGGATGTGGCAACGGAACTCTTCATTGAAAAAGGATATGAAAACACTACTATACAAGACATAATCAACAACCTTGAAGGTCTAAGCAAAGGCGCTATCTATCATCATTTTGCGTCAAAAGAAGATATAATATTCGCAGTTGCTGATCGAATTTGTAAAGCACTTGATATACATTTTGCTGAAATAAAGAAGTCAAAAGATCTTACAGGTATCGAAAAGCTTAAGAAATTGTTGCTTTTAGCTCTTCAAAACCCGAGTCAGAAAGAGTTTGCAGTATCAGTTCCAAGTTTTTTAGAGAATCCAAAATTTTTAGTGCTGCAATTGAAAAATACCATTGAACAAATTGCGCCAAAATTTATTGAACCTTTTGTAAGAGAGGGCATGGAGGACGGCTCAATCAAGACGCAGTTTCCAAAAGAATTTGCGGAGACATTTATTTTGCTTTTAAATATTTGGATGAACCCATTTGTATTTCAGTGTACAAATGAGGAACTTATCAGAAAATATCTGTTTTTTAAATCCATGATGGATGCCATGTCAATTCCGATTTTTGATGATGAGATTAATGGTGCATTAATGGAAAATATAAACAATGTAAAAAATATTAAATAAAATAAAATTGCCGTATGGCTTTTTATTTTAAGGATAACATACCAAACGTCGGTATAAAAAGCTAGGAGGTTATTATGTTAAATGATTTAGCTGTTTCTACAAAAAACTTATCTAAGGAATTTGAAGGTAAGAGGGTTTTAAAAGGTTTTGATATTAACATCAAAAAAGGCGAGATATACGGGATTTTAGGTGCAAACGGAGCAGGGAAGACAACTCTTTTAAAGCTGATTTCAGGACTGTTAGAGCCAAGTGAGGGTAATGCTATTGTACTTGGAAAAGATTCATGGACTGAACGTTATGAAGTGCTAAAGAATGTTGGAATTTTAATTGAATCACCCTGTTTTTATGAACATCTTTCAGCCCATGAAAATTTATCAATTCATCTTGCTTACACTGGTGTTGATGCCGATATTAATTTAATGCTAGAACGTGTGGGGCTTGATTATGCAGGAAATAAACCCACAGCTAAGTTTTCTATGGGTATGCGCCAACGCCTTGCCATAGCAAGAAGCCTGATACATAATCCCAAGATACTGATACTTGACGAACCTTTAAACGGACTTGATCCTGTGGCAATCAGGCACATGAGGGAATTATTCCTCTCTCTTAAAAATCAGGGTACAACATTATTATTGTCAAGCCATATTCTTAGTGAAGTTATGCAAACGGCAGAACGTATTTCTGTAATTTCAAAAGGAAGATTATTAATCGAAGAACAAACAAAAGAACTTGAAGAAGCACATGGTCAGCAACTCCAAGACTATCTTATAAACTTAATGATTGGAGGTAAAGTATGTTTAAATTAATAGCATTGGAATTAAGGAAAAACAGGTTTAAGGTCTATTCGATTGCAAGTATTTTCGTGTTTTTGTTTGGTTTTGCATTATGTTTTATGGCAGTCTTCACTCCTGAAATTGCTAAAGACAGAGGCCTGCCACTGCCTATTGACATGTCAATGTTTGTGGAATGGAAAACCTTTATATTAATTGTTTCAACAGTTATATTTTCTTCTTTTGCAATAATGTCTGCTGTTATGCACTCATTGATCACAATTGAGGAATATTTGGGAAAGAGAGCGGTATTATTATTTTCCTATCCCGTTAAAAGAAGCCGTATTCTGTTTGCAAAATGCTTGCTTGTGTTTGGTTTCACCATATTTGCAACGTCAATCTCCAATATACTTGCAATTTTACTGTTTGGATTAATTTCCAACGGCTTTAATATTATGCCGGAACAGTTCACAATAGATACATTTATAATGCTCCTAAAAACCACTGCAATAGTTTCACCATTGTCCGCTGCTGTTGGACTTGTTTCACTAAGGATCGGTTTTTGGCGAAAATCAATGGTGGCAACGATAGTTTCATCATTTATACTAATTGTGCCTTTTGGGAATTTAAGCTCATTTTTTCCTGAAAGCTCATTTGAAATTTTACTGACAGGCATGGCTGTTTTGCTGCTAATAGGTTTCTTTGTATTTGCATTACTGCTAAGAAAGGTTAACAGAATGGAGGTTATTTAAATAGACTCTCAAAAGCTATTTCACAAGGATTTCACCTTAGTAGTAATAGGTCAGATAATTTCTCTTTTCGGCAACGGAATAGTGCGCTTTGCACTGCCTCTATACTTGCTTAAGGAAACCCACTCTGCATCATTGTTTGGACTGGTGTCAGCCCTTTCATTCATGCCTATGATTGTGTTAATGCCCATTGGTGGCATAATTGCAGACCGTGTTAACAAGCGCAAAGTAATGGTGGTGCTGGACTTTTTGACTGCCATATTAATGGTATTATTATTTTTACTTTTAGGCAAAGTAAGCTTAGTTCCTTTGCTTATTGTCTCAATGATGCTTCTATTTGGTATTCAAGGGGCATATCAACCTGCCGTCCAAGCATCCATACCACTTTTGCAGAACAAAGACAGATTACTTCAAGCAAATGCAATCATAAATCAAGTAAACGCTCTTGCAGGATTACTTGCTCCTGTCATTGGCGGAATTTTATTTAGCAGTTTGGGAATCATGCCAATCATTGTGGTTGGAGGTTTCTGTTTCTTTTTCTCAGCAGTTATGGAAATTTTTATTTACATACCCCATACCAAAAGACAAGAAAATCTGAATATTTTTGGTATTGTAAAACAGGACTTTTCTGAAAGCTTTACTTTTATGGGAAGGGATAAACCTGTTATATTACAAAGTATTGGAATCTTATGTGCAGTTAATTTATTTTTAAGCGCAATGCTAATTGTTGCAATGCCGGTTTTAATAACCCAAACTCTTGCCATGTCTGATAGGCTTTATGGATATTCTCAAGGTGTTCTGGCTGCCGGAGGACTTGTGGGCGGTGCAGTAGTTGGGGTTTTTGCAAGTAAGCTTAGTGTTAATAAGGTATCGTCGCTGCTGGTGTTAAATTCACTTTTCTTATTACCCATTGCATTTTCTTTATGGCTAAACCTGCCGCATTTTATAAGCTACCTTGTTATAACTATAAGCTGCGTTTCTGCAACCATGACTTCTGTGCAGATGCTTTCATTTGTGCAGGGCGAAACACCTCCCAATCTTACCGGGAAGGTCATATCATGTTTAATGGCGTTGTGTATGTGCAGCCAGCCTATAGGTCAGTCCATATACGGCTTTTTGTTTGACTACTTCAAAAGTACACCTTATTTAATTATTATAGCTTCGGCAATTGCTTCATTAATAGTAGCACTTTATTCTCGTTATGTATTTAAAAAGCTATGAAAAAATATATATTTTGATTTTAAACCGGGCGTTTCCGCCCGGCTTTTTATTTTTGTAAACTTCTGCGTTCTCTTTCAGCCTGATGTTATTAAATAAAACTTGTTTATTTAGCTTTTATACTAGATGCATTGAGAATCGTAAGAAGTATTTTTGTCATTAGTAAGGTTGAGTTAAATTAAGCTACTTGCTTCTGTGCTTATCACAACTGTCAATTTGACCTTCCATGTAAGCGAAAGTCTTTTCTTTTTGCCAGTGGGCAAGTCTACCCCAGTAAGCTAACACTTTTTTCTGCTCATCAGTAAGAGAGAGAATGGTCTCTTCGTCGGAGAAAAATTGCGTTAACGTAATTCCAAAGGCTTTGCACAAGGACTCCAATGTATAAATGGTTGGAGAGTTTTTTCTTGTGGTCAAATTATTGATTGTAGAGTAAGGAACGCCAGACTCTTTGGACAATTGATAGTCTGTCCATCTTTTCTGCGCCTTCAGAGCTTGAATTTTAGATATAACATCCATTTGGTTCACCTCTTTCCCAACTGATATTGTATAACTCTTATAAGATATAGAATATTTCCGAATTTTAAAATTTTATTACAGATTTCAGTAGTATTGAGATTTTCCAGTATAATAAGCATCTTTTGATAATATTAAGGACAAATATTTCATATATATTATTGTGAGTTTAACGTTCGTAATATACTCAGTTGAAAACGTAGGATTTTTATAATATGGCAAGTTCGTTTGACATAAGTGGTTTATCTACACATAAACGGACTAAATCCGCCGAGTTCCAGTTTGAATTCGAAACACAACGGCGAAAACGACATAAAACTCGCTCATGATGTGAAGAATTCCTTGACTTCTAAGCGCTTAATGGCTTATGGAATTCGTTGTATTCACGTTATATTATAAAAATGAATTGATAAGGAGGGGAACATGGAAAGACGTGAACGAAGAGAAGTTCTAAGAAAAAGCACGCCTGTTGAGCGAACATATTCAAGCGAAAGACGAAAGACCACGAACCCATCAAGAAGCAGAAGCAGGTATGCACGCAAAGGAAACACAGAGACAGCAAACAATCTTCTGATTAATCAATTGATTGTAAGTGCGTTCTTAATATTGATTTTTCTGTTTCTAGGAGTGGTGGACACAGGTTTTGCAATCTCATTTCGTGATAAGATGAAAACCACCTTAAGCTTTAATATTACACTTGACGACACAAAAGAGATGTTTTCAAACGTAAAAGATTCAGTATTCTCTGTTGGAAGCGGTTTAATGGGCGTGTTTAACAAGGATGAAGACAAAACAACCCAGAATCCCAAGGATGAATCTAACGGTTTAGACGAGACTGAGTTATCAGACCAAGTAGGCAACGATGATGTAGTGATTGATCAGGACGTAATAAAGAGAATCGAGGCAGAAACGGGAAAAAACTACTAAGCCCCGTGCAAATGACATCTAATTTGGACGGGGTGTACAATGAATCTGATAGTATACCTCATAGCAGCGATAAACTGGAAGTTTTAGCAAAGCCTTTTGATGCAAAAACAAGTCCGAAAAAGGCATCCAGCGAAAAATGGGATCCGCCTGCAACCGGAATAGTAACCTCCTCCTTTGGAAAAAGGACGAACCCTGTCCTAAACAAAGAAGAGGTGCATAACGGCACAGACATTGCAGTAAACACTGGCACACCGGCTATTGCAATGACTGACGGCGAAATAATACATACAGGCACTTCCCCGACATTTGGCATAAACGTAAAATACCGTACCAATGACGGACTTGTTATTTTATATGCACATCTAAGCGCAGTAACAGTAAAAAACGGGGACAAGGTTAAAAAAGGCGATGTAATTGCAAAAACAGGCAATACAGGACTTTCAACAGGCCCTCATATCCATGTCAGCGTTTATAAAAGCGGCAAAGAAGTTGATCCGCTTCTGTACATTAAGGGTCTAAAGTTAACAGGCGAGGCAAAGAACGAATACCTGGCTAGAGGAGAAAAAGCGCCTGTATAATAGGACGTGAATAGACAAAAGTCTTTCTCTAAGAAATGCCGCGAATGCGGCATTTCTATTAGGGGCAAACCACGAGGTTTTTATTAGTCTCAACAGTCTGACGTAACACAGTGAAATTCCCGGAAGGATTGAACCTGTAAATGAAAATTGGAAAACTGCATATTCATCTATCGTTTATTCCGCTTTTTTTACTAATGATTGCTCTAGGGCTAGGATCTGGACTTGGAAATGTGAGCTTAGACTTAGACCATTTTTTTATTCTGCTGATATCCGCAACCATTCATGAATTTTCCCATGTTTTTCTTGCAATGGCAAGTAAGATCACTGTCAATAAAATAATAATTACACCCATTGGCGAGATTGCAGAAATAGGCGAGATAGAAAAGCTTTCGGAATTTCGAAAACTTGCAATCATGGCTATAGGGCCGTTAGTTAATCTATTGATTGCAGGGATATTTTTTTTGTTACCCTATAAAAATTCCTTTACAGAAAGCATCATGGTTATAAACCTTGCTCTGGGAACATTTAATCTGTTGCCTGTGCATCCCCTAGACGGCGGAAAAATGCTTCAAATCTGGCTGGGCAACCGTCTGGGCTTTAAAAAAAGTTTCAATGTAATAAATATAATAAGAAAGATAGGTTCAATATTTTTTATTTGTGCAGGCATTGTTCAACTGGTGTTATACCCTTATAACATAAGCCTTATAGCAGTTGCGGCATTTTTTTTGATTCTTGAGAAGCGTGAACGACTGCAAATGGTGTTTTCGTTTTATAGAGCTTTGCGGTTTAAGAAGGAAAAAACAATATCGGAGCTTAAGACAGTAAACATAGCCTTTGACGTAAGCGAGAATGTATACTCAATTACACAGCATTTTACTTGGGACAGAATCCACATAATCCATGTCATAAGGGACGGTACTCATGTTAAGACAATAACAGAATTTGAAATCATGGACTATGCGGAAAAAAATGATATACAAAACACAGTCATTAGGGATATTCTGGCTTTAAGAACCTGTGTTTAATAAGCTGTCACCCGCCTTTGAAAGCGATTATTCCGCCATTCTTTGTTGGGTTGGCTTGACATAATTTTTCTATTATGCCTTCACCAACCCGCCGCGATGGTAAAATGGCCATTTCAAATTCGGGCAACCCATTATTGAACACAGGTTCTTAACCCTTCCGGTTTCTAAAGCTAATGAGTGCATCATAAAATTTTGAACCCTTTTTCTCTAAAGTATCAAATATGACCTTGTGAATCTTTGGTGTATGTATATATATTGCGTCATGAGGACAAAGTTCTTGGCAACAGAAACAGGATATGCATTTTTTGCTGTTAAGCCTTGGCTTGCCATTTATCATTCTTATGATCTTTGGCGGACAACTTTCGGCGCAATGCCCACAGCCGATACATTTCTTATAGTCAAAACGAGGTCGCTGCTTAATCAGATTCCTGTAAATATTACCGGCAGGGAAAACCTTTTGATGGGACGGAAGCTTAAAATTCCTGACCATAAACCATTCAATGTCGTCCCCAACTAAATTAATCTTGTTAAAGGGTTTGGCAAGCCCACGCTTTAAGCTTCTTTTAACAGTGGGTACTATGGAAGGTTTAAAATTGATTATCTGTGTTGCAACCACATCAACATCGTATGGTGAGTCAGATGCTAGCACAACCCCCATTTCTCTTGGCACGCCGTTTGAAGGACCATTCCCTTCCATTGCCACAATGCCGTCTATGAACGACAATATGGGATTTGCATAAAGGCACACATCAATTAAAGCATCTGCAAAGACATTTGGGTCAGGCATTTTCATATGGTATTCCGTTTTATAAACACCTGGAATAACTCCAAACATGTTTTTAACAGCGCCTGTATAGGTCATCATACCGTGGGTTTTAAGTTTTGCCACGGAAATTACCTTATGGGCGTTTTCTAACATACTGGTAATCTCCATCCTCTTTAAAACCAAACCTTTTTTGTTTTTTATAACAACAGTTCCTGTATCAAAGTTTAACTTTGCTCCGGACTCCTTTGCAGCTTTTTCAAATCCACAGACCCTGTATTGCTTTTTAAGCAGCTTTTCATTAAAAGGCCCTCCAGGACTGTCACCAATGATAACATTCGCACCATGTTCCGCAAGAATGGCAGCAAGGGCACGTACGAAAACAGGGTGTGTGGTTACGGCGCTGTCAGGGTGCTTTCTCATAAGCATGTTAACCTTTAAAAGAACTGTCTCGCCCTTTGATATAAATTTTTCTATTCCGCCTAGATTTAAGAAACTTTTTTTGATACAATCATAAACATTACTATAGTCATAATTTTTACATGAAAGAGCAGATACTTTTGACATAATACACCTCCGTATGTTTAAGAACCTGTATTCAATAAGCTGTCACCCGCCTTTGAAAGGGATTATTCCGCCATTCTTTGTTGGGTTGGCTTGACATAATTTTTCTGTTATGCCTTCACCAACCCGCCGCGAATGGCGAAAAATCGCCATTTCAAATTCGGGCAACCCATTATTGAATACAGGTTCTTATTTTCAGTATAATTTATTTGTGACTTTTGTCAACACAAGGAGATAGTTATGAAAGAACATTATATAGAAAACAGAAAGAATTTAATGAACAAAGTAAAAGGGGCTTTTGTAGTATTATACTCCGGTTATGCCCCTGTAAAGTCAGGGGATCAAAGATATCCTTTTACTGTGGATCGGAATTTTTATTATTTGACGGGCATTGACAAGGAAGACGTGGTTTATATAGGCTGTGCCCAAGGCGAATGGCTTTTTATCAACAGGCAGGACGAAATAACAGCAAAATGGACAGGTCAGCTACCGGACAAGGAATATTATACAAATCTGTCAGGAATAGAAAAAATTTATTATGCAGATGAAGTTGATGAATTTCTAAAGAACAGAGAATTTATAGGCTCTCAAAATAAATATGCAGACATGGAAATGGGCAGAAGAACGCAACTTCACCCAAAAGTCAAGCATGTATTAAATAAATTGCCCTCCGGAAACCTTCTTGATATTGCAGAGGTTATATGGAGTATGAGACTAATTAAAAATGAATTTGAGATTTCCAGTATTTTAAACGCTGTTAATTTAACCAAAGAAGCTTTTTCTATGATATTGCGGAATGTGCGTAGTTGTACTTATGAATATATGGTAGAGAGTTATTTTGATTTTTCAATTAAGTATAACGGAATTAAGGAGAAAGCCTTTGACACTATTGTTGCGGCAGGAGAAAATGCGGCTGTTTTGCATTATACTGACAACAACTCTGCCATTAATGACGGCGACTTAATACTGATGGATTTTGGAGCGTCATACAATTGTTATTCCGCTGATATAACAAGGACTTTTCCAAAAAGCGGTCGGTTTAGCAAAAGGCAAAAAGAGCTTTATGATATTGTGCTTTTAGGACAACAAGCGGTTATGGATATTATTAAACCTGGTATACCTTTTAAACTGCTTAATGAAACATTGATAAACTACTATGAAAAGGTTTTGCCCTTGGTGGGATTAAATAACGGCGTAAAGCATTATTATTATCATAATGTAAGCCATACTCTGGGGCTTGACACACATGATGCAGGACAGTTAAAGGATAGACTACTGGAGGAAAACATGGTAATCACCGTTGAGCCGGGACTGTATGTTAAGGAAGAGGGAATAGGCATACGTATAGAGGACGATGTACTGGTAACAAAGGACGGATATAGAAATTTATCAGCGGATATTCCAAAAAAAATAAGGGATTTAGAGAGATTGATTATAAATGGCTAAGGACTATAAGGAATCTGACATGTATCAGCCTGTTAAAGCATTGTTTGAAAGGCAAGGTTTTTCAGTAAAAGGCGAGGTTAAAAGCTTTGATCTTGTGGGGATTAAAGATAATGTGATAATAGTTGCGGAACTTAAAAAAAGCTTTAACCTTAAACTGATTTATCAGGCAATAAAATCTCAAAGAACAGGAGATTACGTTTATGTGGCAATTCCAAGGCCGTCCCTTGGAAAGATTAGCAAAAAAAACAGGTTTGGCAACACGGATATGGAAACTCTATTAAAAAGGCTTTCAATCGGTCTTATTACTGTGGCAATGGACAGTGAATTTAAAATTGCAAGACTTGAAATTGAAGCGCCTGAAAGTCCCCTGGGTTTAAACAATAAAAAAAGACAGGGGCTGATTTTAGAGCATGAAAACCGTAAACTTGATTTTAATAAGGGTGGTACTGCAAAAACAAAAATTGTAACCGCCTATAGGGAAAAGTCAATTGAGCTTTTATGTGCATTAAATGAAAAACCCCTTTCACTTAAAGAGCTAAGATCAAAGGGGTATACAGACAGTGAGTTAAGGGTTTTAAGAAACAATCCCTACGGTTGGTTTCAGCGTGTGGCAAAAGGTGTATACTCTGTTGGAGAGCAGGGCGAAAAGGTTCTTATTACGCCAATGCCTGAATTTATAGAAGCATTTAAGTTTTATAAGGAAAAGTTCAAAGTTTAGAAGGTGTATGACCCTGTTATGTTGTATTCCCACTAATGTTATGCAAGGGAAGAAGCAACCACACATATAGCAATTTCGTTTGACATAGCAATTTATCTATGCCGAAAATAGCCGCAGATTTCCGGCTTGAGAATTGTAATTTAAATAAGGAATTATTCTAGTAGAAGAATTATGCTAGGGCGTAAATTTTTACCTAAAAGGTTGTTGTTAGTAGCTTGGGGGTAGTATAAAAAAGTTGAAGCAATTTATTTATGCTGAAAATAGCCGCAGATTTCAGGCTTGAGGATTGCAATTTAAATAAGGAATTATTCTAGTAGAAGAATTATGCTAGGGCGTAAAATTTTCCAAAAAGGTTGTTATTAGTAGCTTGGGCTTAGTA
>CAZTAY010000079.1:0-2236 GCA_964611655.1 uncultured Eubacteriales bacterium | reverse complement strand
AATTTAAATAAGGAATTATTCTAGTAGAAGAATTATGCTATGGTGTAAAATTTTCCAAAAGGGTTGTTGTTAGTAGCTTGGGCTTAGTATAAAAAGTTGAAGCAAATTATCAATGCCGAAAATAGCCGCAGATTTCCGGCTTGAGAATTGCAAATCAAACATGAAATTGCTCTAATAGAATAATTATGCAGAACGTAAATCAACTAAAAACTTGTAGTTAGCTTGGGTTTAGTGTGACAAGCCCTAATAAACAAACACAAATGTTTCATCAGGAACATTTTCATAAAACCATTTTGCATCATCAACAGCCATACGCACGCAACCGCTGGAATGTTTTGTTCCAAGCACACTGTCAACAATCTTTTGCTGTTTATCCATTGCAACAGAATGAAATAAATAAGAACCGTTAAATCTCACCCAGTATTTACCTCCACTGCCAAGTCTGGTGGAATAGAACCAGCCACCCCTTTCGGAGATATTAAAAAAACCCCTGGTAGTGGGAGATTCATTTGTTCCAGTCGAGCAATCAAAGGATTTGATTAATTTCAGGCTACCCACAGAGCCTTTAAACACATTGTTCTTTTGCCGGGCAATGTCAACCCATACAAAATACTCTTTTTTAACAGGCATACGCATAAGGTTAACAAACAGTTCCTTGTCCCCTGCATCCATGTCAGGGGTTAAAGTGGGACTATCAGGGGGTATGATAAGACTTTCCTTGGTAACCCAGCCTTTTATGTCAAAGTCTGTGTTTTCAACTAAATAATATTGCCTACTCCTGTCCTGTATTATAGTCACAGGAGTACCTTTTTTTAATTCTCCAATCTTAGGGCTTGACTTGCCTGCTGACTGAAATGTAGAAGTGTCGGCAGCAACCTTAGCAATAACGGGAGAAGGTTTTATATAAGAAACTACTCTTTGGAGTTCGCCAAGCTGACCTAATGAATCTGAAAAACTATATACACTTTCAGCCTCATTAAATACAACATTCCCAACCAAAATAGTAGAGCAAAATGCTAGAATCAAGGCTTTAATATTCATACGCTCCTCCGATTGTCTGTTTTATAAAATTTATTACGTATAAGGGTAATTTATGAGTGAAATGTTTAATGAACTTGTTTTATAGTTAATTCAATTGAAATTCGGCTGTAGCAAACTTGTTTGTATAAGACGATAATCAATTGAATAAGCGCACTGCCACAGAGTGTAGCAAAGCGGAACGAGTGGAGCAGAGCGCGTGTTTGGGTTGCTACAGGCCTAAATAGCTATAGTTAATTCAACCAGCAATCGGCTGTAGCAAACTTGTTTGTATAAGACGATAATCAATTGAATAAGCGCCCAGCCACAGAGTGTAGCAGAGCGCGTGTTTGGGTCTGCTACAGGCCGAAACAACTATAGTTAATTCAACCAGCAATCGGCTGTAGCAAACTTGTTTGTGTAAGACGATAATCAATTGAATTAAGCGCCCTGCCACAAGTTTAGCCAAGAGGGCAGGTTCCTTTGAACCGAACAGCTATATCCATCCATGAGATATTTCGGTTGATTTTCCACCATTCGTTTTTATCCCTTTCCGGTACCAATAAGAGCAGACTTGGGTCGTTGCCACTTCCTTGATAACGAAAATCCCCTTAACCCAAGATAGTAAAGAGGCTCTAAGAACAATAGCAGCGCAACAAAAAAAGTGGCAAAGCCACTTTTTTTTAAAACCGTTAAATGCAGTCCCTGATACCAGGAGCCCCTTCACAGAAGTCCTCTTTTTGAGGTGGTGAGAATATATCTTTAGGGAATGCCAATGATTCAAAGAATTCACATGGGTTTGTCGGTGAAGGAGAATTGCAAACCGGTGGGATGCAAAATCCTGTTGATTCAACGACAAGGTTAACAAGTCTAACCATTTTGATTATTGTAAATAAGCCTATTGTGACCCCAACATCAACTGCTGCTGCACGTTCAATTCCGTGAGCGTCATGGCAGTCATGAACATATCTTAAGGTTGCGCCTAAAGAGATTGCTTTGCCTTCTGCAACGACTGACGGATCGCCGGTCATTACTCCTCTTTGGCTACCGAAAAGGTTCGTGCCGATTACTATATCCGTTCCAACAGAACCGAATAAAGTTAGGGACTTGTTATAAATGCTCTTTGCAGGAACGCAAACAAGCTCTTGAGCTGATGCGTTTCTAAAGACCAAAGTATAAGCAAAGGTATATTTTAATTCAACATCCCAATATCCTGGTT
>CAZTAY010000078.1:0-13997 GCA_964611655.1 uncultured Eubacteriales bacterium | reverse complement strand
TTCAAGCAGACTTTATGGGCCAGTTTTTTTTAAAATTTTTAATTTTCCTCTTTGTTCTGGTTGTGACTTATTATGCGCTAAAACATTTTAGTAAGTTTTATAAGAAGCGGGTTTTTGGAAAAAATATAGAGATACTAGAAGTGATAAGCTTAAATGTTGGAAAATCACTTTACCTTATTCGTGTGGGGATAGAATATTACTTAATAAGCGTAACAAAAGATAGGGTAGAGTATATGACCAAAATTGATGCAAACACCATAAACACCGATGTCTATAAAGAAAATGAATTTAGTGCGGAAGCAAAGTTTGGAGACTATTTTAATAATATTTTAAACAAGTATAGTGCCAGACCAAGGAAAAAAATAGGCGATAACAGCGATGAAAATTCAGACGAAAGGTAATCCCTATGAGAAGCTATGTAAAATTTATTAAATATTTTACCTTTACTGCGGTTTTGATTTTTGTTGTACTTCTTTGCAAAGAATATGCAACTGCTGCAACAATCCCTATTCCAACAGTCGACATAACGGTGAGTGAGGCACAAAACACGGATCAAGTTTCAAGAGGTATACAATTATTTTTTGTTCTTACTCTTATAACCCTTTCACCGTTTTTGCTAATTATGCTGACCTCTTTTACAAGGATTATAATAACTTTGCACTTTGTCAGAGCAGCCTTAGGAACTCAGCAAATGCCTCCAAACCAAATCCTCATAGGATTGGCTCTTTTTTTAACTTTGTTCATTATGCAACCGGTTTTTACAGAAATTAATGAGGAAGCAATTATTCCTTATTCTAATGGACAAATTACTCAGGAACAGGCAATCGACAAGGGCGTAGAACCGTTAAGATCTTTTATGTTTAGTCAAACAGATATAAAAGACATTGAACTGTTTGCAGGTCTTGCCAAGCTGGAACCATACCAAGACTATGAGACAATGTACAAAGAACTTCCTCTTACAGTATTAATACCGGCATTTTTAATAGGAGAACTTACAAAAGGATTTAAAATAGGATTTATACTATATATACCATTTATTGCAATTGACATGATCGTGGCTTCGGTTCTTATGGCTATGGGTATGATGATGTTGCCGCCAGCTATGATTTCATTGCCGTTTAAGATGCTGTTTTTCATCTTGGCAGATGGCTGGAAATTGATAATGGAAAATTTAGTTGCAACATTTCAGTGACGGGGTGATTCCGAATGAATGAGCAAATAGCAATTGACGTCGTACAAGAAGCGCTTAGGGTTATTATAGTAGCCTCGGCGCCGCCCCTATTAGCAGGTCTTATTATTGGTTTAGTCATTAGTATCTTTCAGTCTATTACTTCAATTCAGGATGCAACACTTTCTTTTGTTCCGAAAATAATTGTAGTTCTACTTAGCCTGATTGTTTTTGGACCATTTATACTTGCTACTGTTACGGATTTCATGTCAATTTTGTGGGGTGGGATGACTGATTTCATCAGATAAAGGGGAACTTTATGCCTATTCTCAATCTTACAGAGACAATGTATCTGTTATTTGAAAGTTTTATGCTTATATTCATAAGAATGTTGGGTTTCTTTGTTGTTGCCCCAGTAATAGGAGGAACTAATATACCCAATATGGTTCGTATATCAATATCCTTCTTCACAGCATTTCTTGTGTTATTTGGCAGAAACGTAATACTAACTGCTCCTGTTCCAAATCTATATGCATTAGGCGCAATGGCTATTACGGAACTATTCGTTGGCTTGATTTTGGGATTTATCGTATTCATATTTTTTAGTATATTTTATTATGTTGGTCAATTAATAGACTATGAAATAGGCTTTTCAATGGTGAGTGTATTTGACCCCATTAGTCAAATACAAGTACCAATCACTGGTAATTTGTTGTATCTTTTGCTATCTTTTCTTTTTATATTAACGGGCAGTCATTATGATTTGTTTAATGCAATGTTCTACACTTTTGATGTAATTCCTCTTGGTAAAGCTTTGTTTGCTTCAGATGAGGCTGTAAAAATATTTTTAAGCTTAGTATCGGTTATATTTACAACGGGTTTTCAGGTTACTTTGCCTATAACAGGGGCTTTGTTAGTCGTACAGGTTGCTTTAGGCTTGCTTACTAAAACGGCTCCTCAAATGAATATTTTTTCAATTGGTTTACCTCTTAAACTTATGTTTGGTTTGGTCATACTTTATGTTATAATGCCGTTATTTATTACTATCTCAAATACGGTATTTGGAGAGATAAACACCTCGCTTTTAAAAATGATTGAGGTTATGATTCCATGACAGAAAACAAATATTTGCTGTTCTTAGATTTACAGTTTTTTGCGTCTGATGATAAAACTGAAAAACCTACATCACAAAAGAAAGAAAAAGCTAGAAAGGAAGGGCAAGTTGCTAAGAGTATTGAAATACCCACAGCAGCATTATTTATTGTCCTTTTTCTGGCTCTTAAAATTTTTGGTGGGTTTATGGTAACTCGAATTATGGAGTTATATAATTACTCTATAACAATGATATCTGAAATAGATCAGATATCTGATCCGAGGTATATGAACAGGCTCATTGTGTTTGTTTTTACTGAGGTTATAATTATTTCAGGACCGATTTTTGTAGTTGCTTTGTTTATAGGCATAATTTCGAATTTAATTCAGGTTGGCTGGAACCCCACTTTAAAACCATTAAAACCTAAATTTAGCAAGCTAAATCCAATCAAGGGTTTTAAACGACTATTTTCGAAAGAGGCTGTTGTTAATCTATTTAAATCACTTGCAAAGATAACACTTATAACCTATATAGTTTATTCTGATTTGAGGTATGAGCTAAAAAATGTTATGCTTTTAGTTGATATGGGTATCGTAAATGGAATGGTTTATATTGCAGATGTTACCATAAATATGGCAGTAAAGGTTGGTCAGTGGTATATAGTAATTGCCTTGGCTGATTACGCATTCCAACGCTATTCTCATACTAAAAATCTTAAAATGACCAAACAGGAAGTAAAGGATGAATATAAGCAAACCGAAGGTGACCCTAAGATTAAATCAAAGATTAGGGGTAAAATGCGTGAAATCTCAATGCGCAGAATGATGCAGCAAATACCCGATGCAGATGTTATTATTACGAACCCAACCCACTATGCAGTTGCTTTAAAATATGATAAAATAAAGGCATCAGCACCATATATGGTTGCAAAAGGCGCTGACTTAATGGCAGCAAGAATTAAAGACATCGGAAAAGAGCATAATATTGAGATTGTAGAGGATAAGCAATTAGCAAGAACTTTATATAGCGTTATTGATGTCGGTCAGGAAGTACCCCCTGAGCTGTATAAAGCTGTTGCTGAGATTTTAGCCTTTGTTTATAACTTAAAAAATAGAACGGTTTAAGCAAAAGGAGAATAAATATGAGGCTTAAAGAAATATTTTTAGGAGTATTTGTTATATTCATTATTGTTTGTTTCATAATTCCATTGCCTACATGGCTGATGGATATTCTTCTGATGGTTAATATAACAATTGGTCTTTTGATTCTTTTAAATGCCCTTTATGCTAAAGAATCTCTGGAAATGTCTCTTTTTCCTACTCTATTATTAATAACCACATTGTACAGACTTGCCCTTAACATTTCTTCTACAAGGCTAATTCTTTCAAATGCTAATGCAGGAGAAGTAGTTAGAACTTTTGGCTCGTTTGTTGCTGGTGGGAATATTATAATAGGTATTATTATATTCTTGATTATAGTTATTGTTAACTTAATGGTAGTTACCAATGGTTCAAGTAGGGTTTCAGAAGTTTCTGCAAGATTTACTCTCGATGCAATGCCTGGTAAACAAATGGCAATTGATGCTGACCTTAACGCAGGCATAATTGACGAACATGAAGCAATCAACAGACGTCAAAAGATACAGGATGAAGCACAATTCTACGGTTCTATGGATGGTGCTCTTAAGTTCGTTAAGGGTGACGCTATTGCAGGTATAATTGTTACTGTAATTAATATTGTTGGTGGTATAGCTCTTGGCTCGACTGGCCTTTCAAACGCTGGTCAAATGACTTTTATGGATGCATTAAATACCTATACAGTATTAACAATTGGTGACGGTTTGGTTAGCCAAATCCCTGCTATTTTAATTTCAACTGCAACAGGTCTTATTGTAACTAAAGCAGCAGGAGCAACAGACGTAAGCTCTGATGTAATCAACCAGCTATTTTCATTCCCTAAAATTTTGTTGTTAACTGGACTTACCATGGCTGCTCTTGGTATTGTTACGCCGCTTCCTATAACTATTTTTGTACCGGCAGGCTTAGCTTTAATTTTTGTCTCAAGAAGAATTTCAGACAAACAAGAAAAAGAGTCAATAAAAGAAGAAATAACTTCATCGGATGAAGAAGTGGATGAAATCAGACGCCCTGAAAATGTAATGGGGCTTCTTCAGGTTGACCCTATTGAGCTGGAATTTGGATATGGCATTATTCCCCTAGCTGACGTTAACCAAGGCGGTGACCTTCTGGATAGGGTTGTAATGATAAGACGGCAAATTGCTTTGGAACTTGGAACAGTTGTGCCTATTATAAGATTAAGAGACAATATCCAGCTAAGTCCAAATCAATATATAATTAAAATAAAGGGTGTTGAAATTGCTGGCGGTGAAATACTATTTGACCATTATCTTGCAATGAACCCAGGTTATGTAGAAGCTGAAATAGATGGCATTGAAACCATTGAACCCTCGTTTGGACTCCCGGCACTTTGGATTTCCGACTCACAAAGGGAACGTGCTGAAGCTTTGGGATACACGGTTGTTGATCCACCGTCAATTATTGCTACACAATTAACAGAGGTAATTAAAGCAAACCTACATGACCTGCTAAATAGACAGGATGTTCAAAATCTCATCAATAATGTAAAAGAGGCAAACAGTGCATTGGTTGACGAATTAACCCCTAAATATCTGTCAGTAGGTGAGATTCAAAAAGTTTTATCAAATCTATTGCGAGAAGGCATTTCTATCAGAGATATGGTTACAATAATGGAAACCCTTGCAGACTATGCGCCTGTAACAAGAGACAGTGATATGCTTACAGAATATGTAAGGCAGAGTTTAAGACGCGCTATATCTAAAAAATATTTTACTGATGAGAACAATTCCGTAATAACTTTAGATCCGGATCTTGAACAGCAAATCATGAAAAGTGTTCAACAAACAGAACAAGGGTCATACCTAGCTCTTGATCCGCAAACAACACAACAAATATTTGATAAGGTGAACATTGAGATTAACAAATTGATCTCCAGAGGACAACAGCCAATAATCTTAACTTCGCCTATTGTAAGGACATATTTCAAGAAGCTAATTGAACAAATAGTACCTGATTTGGTCGTTCTGTCATATAATGAATTAGATCCTAAGTCAGATATTCAATCTGTAGGGATGGTGAGTCTCGCTTGAAGATAAAAACTTATAGTGCATTAACAGAGGCGGAAGCTATTGACAAAGTAAAAAATGACTTAGGTGGAACTGCGATTATACTGAATATCAAAAAGATAAAACCTCAAGGAATTTTTAGTGTTTTCAGAAAACAACGTGTTGAGGTTATTGCTGGATATGAAGAAAACGGACAAGATAAGAAAAAAATAGAAGAGAATTTAGATACTAGCAATTATCAAACAAGAGACATGTTGCTCAAATATCAGGAACAGGAAATGAAGATACAGAATATTGAAAAAATGCTTATTAGCACAGAAGAGCTTATGGAAAATGTTTTCAGCAAGATTACTGTAGCTTCAAAATCCAACACTGAAACCACCAATACGAAATACGAAAATACGATACTTCAATTGTTTTATGATGAGTTATTGAAAAGTGATGTTTCAGAAGAGGTGGCAGAGTATATACTAAACGATATTGATACTCAAATGGATAGTAATCAATTTGAACTAAATAGAATTCTTAAAATAGTATATAACAAAATAGTTGACATTCTGAAGCAGCCGATCCCTGTCCTTTCAGGCTCAGTCAAAAATCCTGCGGTCACGGTTTTTATTGGTCCAACTGGAGTAGGAAAAACAACAACGATTGCTAAATTGGCTTCACAACTTATCTTAAACGACAACAAGAGTGTTTGCTTAATAACAGCTGATACTTATAGAATTGCTGCTGTCGAACAGATAAAGACCTATGCAGAAATCTTGAATGTACCCATAGAAGTCGTATATTCACCAGAGGAAATTGAAATTAGTTATAATAAATTGAAAGATATTTGCGAAATTATTTTAGTAGATACTGCTGGTCGCTCGCATAAAAACATAGAAAACCTTAGAGAATTATGTTCACTGATGGAGAGGTTACCAGAATCGCAAAAATTCTTGGTATTAAGTGCAACAACCAAATATAATGATTTACTAAAGATTGCTGAGGTCTTTAACGAACTGGGTGATTATAATTTAGTTTTTACCAAACTCGATGAAACTACTTCATTAGGTAGCATATTAAACATTTGTTTCAAAACCGGGAAAGGTTTATCTTATATAACTGATGGTCAAAATGTACCTGACGATATGAAAATTGCAAAGCCTGAACTAATAGCAAAAGCTATATTAGGGAGTTTTGATGAATAATGGATCAAGCGGAAAGACTGCGTCGTATAGTATCTGAAAAATATTCGCTGCAAAACGAAAAACCTTTGAGCGCTAGGGTTATTGCTGTCACAAGCGGAAAAGGCGGAGTAGGTAAATCTAACTTTACCTTGAATTTAGCGATAGAACTTTCCAGGCAAGGAAAGAAAACGCTTATTTTTGATGCAGATCTTGGGTTATCAAATATTGAAGTACTATTTGGTAAATCACCACAGTACTCATTTATAGATGTATTAAGATCGAGAAAAACGATACTTGAAGTATTATCAGATGGTCCTGAAGGCATAAAATTTATCTCTGGCGGTTCGGGTATTGCAGATATGATTAAGGATAACGAAAATAATATTGCTTATATTGCAAGAAACTTTTCGTTATTAGATGAATTATTTGATGTGATTCTAATTGATACCGGTGCAGGAATTTCTCAGACAGTAATAAATTTTATTCTTTCATCTAATGAAGTGATTGTAGTAACAACACCTGAACCAACTTCACTAACAGATTCTTATGCCCTTATTAAGACGGTGAAACATTCAGGGAATAATATACCTAAGCTAAATGTAATAGTTAATAGAGTGGACGATATACGAGAGGGAGAAGAGGTTTATAAAAAATTACAAAGTGTTTCAAGTAGTTTTTTGAATTTGAACCTAAATCTATTAGGTCATCTTCCTTATGATAATCTACTGGTTAAAGCGGTTAAGCTACAAACACCTGTATTAATTGCATATCCTAAAAGTCATTTTACTAAATCACTGAAAAAAGCAGCCGATAATCTTTTGGTTTCAGGCAGAAATAATTTAAATGATTACAATGGGCTAAGCTTTTTCAAGAAACTAGTAAATGCTTTTAAAGTTTAATACTAAGTATAAAACTTACGTGAGCTTCTTCATGCTTTTTAATATTGGTTAAATCAGCAGGAATAAGATCCCAAAGATTAATTTAGATGTTTCAGCTATCCCAAGAACTAATTACATAATTATAATTCCTATATTAACTTTCGGATTTGACATAGAAAGGATTTGTTGTTATGCTTAGCTCAATTATAGACGAAAATGATATCGTTTATGTATATCCCACGAAAGGTGTTAGCAATAAAGAGATATGTACTTCATTTGTTTCAAGAATTAACAATAATAAACTTTATATAGACATGCCTTTAAGTAACGGAAAATATACAAAGCTTCCTTTGAAAGAAGTGTATATACTTAAAATTTATACAAAAACTAAAGGCATAATAACAAGTGACTTTAAAGTTGATAGTTATGAAAAAGTCTCTGAAATACCAAGTATTGTACTTGTTCCAGCGTCAGAAAACATATTAAAAATTCAGAGAAGGGAATTTTTCAGACTTGATTGTGCCCTTCCAATAAAATTTTCATATTCTCAAAAAACAGACGATGAGACTAGGGAATCTCTAAAGGTATATAATGGTATTGTCATTGACATAGGCGGAGGGGGCATGAAATTTGTATCACCGACTAACCTTGACAAGAACGAAATAATTCAATGTGTTGTGGCCCTTAATAAGGATTATTTAATACTATCTGCAAAGGTCATTGATTCTATTAAAACAAGAAACATTAAATTTCCCTATCAATGCAGGACTTCCTTCATGGCAATTGATAGTGCTGACAGGGAAAAGATTGTTCACTATATTTTTGATGCTCATAGAAAGATGCTAAGAAAGGCAAATGGTACTCAACCAGACTAAGTATTAACAAAACTGACAAGGGGTGAGGTTAATGAGCGATCCAAAACAATTGAGGTTGTCACTGGGGAAAGTTCATTTCGATGTGTTGAAGGAAATATCAAATATTGGAGCCAGTCATGCAGCATCAGCACTCGCAACTATGCTGGATAGAAAGATTAGCGTAGGAATTCCGAGCGTTGACTTACTTGAGTTCAAGGATTGTCCTAACAAAGTTGGCGGTGCCGAATCTATTGTAGTAGGATTAATGGTTGGGCTTTCAGGTGATATTGATGGAATAATGATTTTTCTTATAGAAAAAGAATCAGCACATCTAATGACCAAAAGTATGTTAAAGGATTATGTATCGGGGGACAATGAATCTTTTTCAGAGATGGAATTATCTGCTCTACAAGAGATAGGTAATATAATGCTAAG
Source organism: uncultured Eubacteriales bacterium (assembly GCA_964611655.1). Lineage (GTDB taxonomy): Bacteria > Bacillota > Clostridia > Lachnospirales > CAZTAY01 > CAZTAY01. Next base: position 5,234 of record CAZTAY010000078.1, on the reverse strand, counting down.
CTCTTATCTAGGTTCACTCTCAACACTTACAAATTTAAGAATTAATCAGTCAGTACCATATATGTCTATAGATATGGCTGGAGCAATACTAAGTGTCCCTGCTATTCAGTTTGGTAAGGTCTCAGATAGAGTTATATTTATCGAGTCAAAGTTAGGCGATAATAGTGAGGATTCAGTTTCGGGGTATTTCCTTCTTGTTCCTGAGCTGCAATCTTTCGTCGTAATAATGCGATCTCTGGGAGTTGTATAAATGAGTTTCAAGAATATGATAGTGGTTGGGATGGCGGATTTAAATACAACAAAAAGTCCTGGTGTACTTACAACTTTAGGACTAGGCTCATGCGTAGGAATTGCCTTGTATGACCCGGTTACAAAGGTTGCAGGACTTGCACATGTTATGCTTCCTGACAGTAAGCAAATTAAGAACAATTCTAATATTGCAAAATTTGCAGACACTGCTACTCTAAAGCTTATTAAAGATATGCTTGTTTTGGGTGCTCAAAAGTCTAGGTTAAAGGCTAAGCTTGCAGGAGGAGCACAAATGTTTGCGTTTGATTCTAAAAACGAAAGCATGAGAATTGGTGACAGAAATGTTGAAGCTTCTATTAACATACTTAAACAATTGAGTATACCTATTATTGGTAGGGATACAGGCTCATCATATGGACGAACTGTAGAATTATATTCTGAGGATGGTAGATTTGTAATAAAAACTATTGGACACGGTAACCGTGTTATATAAGGATTGATGAAAAATGCTAGCAAACTTGCATATAGTAATAACCTTAATTGCTGCTCTTACAGTCACTGTTTTAAGTTTATTTCAAGAGATATCATTTTATGAGGTTTGCATAAGATTACTAATTGTTATACCAATTTTTTATATTTTTGGTCGTTTAATAAGAATATATATCATTAAATCGTTGTATCCTAATGATAGAGCATTAGATGACGAAGAGTTCTTGGATGAACCAGATAAAGAAACTGATTCTGATGATGATTTTGAATCAGATGTTGATTTAGAACCACAGTATGTCAGTAATAAAGATTCATATAATCAAATTCATACTGAAGACAATCAAGATTCTTTTGAAGGTGATCAAGATTCACATGACAGTGGTGAAGATTCAGCTGACTTTAGTACAGTAGATAGTGATTAAAATACTTTGTTTTGCTCGTACCAGAAATTATCCTCTTTGAACCAACACAATAAAGGCTCAGTAAATTAAATTACTTCAATTTACTACCTAGCAAGGGGAATACAATTATGAACCAGAGCGAATTATGGGATGCCTATTTTAAATCAAAAGATCCTGCAATCAAGGAAAAGCTAATATTGGAGTACGCTCCTTTAGTTAAGTTTGTTGCGGGTAGAGTTAGTATGCATTTCGGACAGCATGTAGAATATGATGATTTAATAAGTTATGGAATATTTGGTTTAATTGATGCAATTGATAAATTTGATAAAAGTAAAAACGTTAAATTTGAAACTTATGCTTCGCTTAGAATTCGAGGCTCAATTATAGATAATATTAGAAAATTAGATTGGATTCCAAGATCCTTAAGACACAAAAACAAACAATTAGAACAAAGCTACCAGGAATTAGAAAGCCAGCTAGGTCGAGAACCAACTGATAATGAGTTTGCTGAAAAGATGGATATGACAGTTCAGGAACTTAGAGATAATATCAAAAAAAGCAACTTAGCTTCCCTTATTTCTTTAGACGAATATATTGAACAAAACAATGAATCAGGTAAGAATGTTGTAAGCGGTGAAGCAACTACCATGCCTGAGCTACAATACGAACGAAAAGAAATAAAACAAATGCTTATTGACTCCATTGAAAAACTATCTGATAAGGAAAAGAAGGTTATAACACTTTATTACTTTGAAGATTTGACATTAAAAGAAATAAGCCGTATTCTAGGTGTTTCGGAATCACGAATTTCTCAAATTCATGCAAAAGCGGTTTTGAAACTCAAGACAAAATTGGGTAAATATAAGTCAATTTTGTTTGGACTGTAAAGGGGAGATTTGACTTGAAAAAGGATAAAGCAATTATAGACATCGAAGTAAAAAATGATGGGGTTTATTTAAATATTGTTAAACCTCGTTCTAATAATTTTAAACTTACATTCGTAGAACTTAAATTACTCATTGAGCAATATGGCGTTCAAGACTGGGATTTTGATACAGTTAACATGGCTGCCGAAAGCATCAAAGATAAAATAAGTGTTAGAATTTCATCAAATACTGAATTAAAAGCAGTTAACGAAAATATACTTGTTCACATTGCAAAAGATAAAATGTCAGCAACCATAACTTTTTTTGAACCAAAAAATCAAGGAAAAATGCTCACCAAAGAAGATGTCATTAGAATTTTAAATGAAAATAAAGTTACATTTGGAATCTATGAAGATTTAATTGATGAATTGATTCAAAAAAGACAATACGGAATTGCAATTGAAATTGCAAAAGGAGTTCCATCCCAAAAAGGAAATGATGGATTTGTTAAATATAGTTTTAATATAGGTCGAAAATCTCATAAGCCAAAAGAGTTAGAAGACGGCTCGGTTGACTATTATGAAATCGACTTATTTGATGTTGCTGAAAAAGATATGGTTCTCGCAACCATAGTCCCACCTACAGAAGGAATCCATGGTAAGACCGTCCTAAGCGAAGAACTAAAGACTACCGACGGAAGACCTGCAAAAGTCTTATTAGGCAAAAATGTACATATGGATGAAGAAGGATTTAATGTTATTTCTGATATAGACGGACAAATACTTTTTACCGGAGGAAAAATTAGTGTTGAACCTGTTCTGGAAATCAAGGGGAATGTTGATAACTCCACAGGAAATATAAACTTTTTGGGTAGCGTTATAGTCACTGGTAATGTTGTAACCGGATTTTCAATAAATGCTACAGGTGATGTAGATATAAACGGTGTAGTTGAAGGTGCAATAGTTCACAGTGAAGGAAATGTATTTATAAAAGGAGGCATCCAAGGTCTTGGAAAAGGCAACGTTCATGCCGGCGGTTCAATAACTGCTAAGTATGTTGAGCATTGCACACTATTTGCAAAAGGTGACTTAAACACAGACGCTATTATGCATAGTGATGTGAAATGCAATGGTACAATTTCAGTAGCTGGAAAAAAAGGACTTATTGTTGGAGGCAAAGTTAGGGCATTGCAGCTTATTGAGTCATATACCATTGGCTCTCATATGGCAACTTCCACAGAAGTTCATGTAGGTATTGATCCTGAAACTTTTGATAGATATAATGAATATAGAGAACAATTTGCTGAGAAAAAGAAAGAGTTGCAAAAATTAGATCAGGCGATTGATTTGCTCGCTAAATTAAAAGAAGCAGGTCAATTAACTGAAGAAAGACGTAATTCTCTAATTAAGGCGCTTCAATCAAAAAGTTATTTAACAACAAAAATAAATGAATTAAATGAAAAAATTGAATCCATTAAACCTGCTTTTTCCAAAGGTGCAGGTACTATAAAGGTTAAACAAAAAGTTTTGCCTGGTGTAAAAATAATAATTGGAAACGCTGTTCTTTATGCAAGAGAAGATATAAATAGTTGTACTTTGTACAATAAAGATGGAGATATAAGTATAGGGCCATATTAATGGGAGGGGAATACAATGTCAATCAGACCGGTAGACATGCAAGTAATAGTACCAAAAACCTCTGAGATTGCACACCTAAGACAAATTGAAGAAGCAAAGCATGGACTTAACCAACACCAATTTGCAGACCAAATGGAAAAAGGTGTTCAAAGAGAAACTCAAACTGTAATCCAAACGCACAAAACTGAAAAAGAAATGATTAATAAAGACGGCAGGAACAATAGCGGATCTAATTCAAAGAAAAAAGATGCTAAAAAGAACAAAGACGACAAGAAAAAAGAAACTAAAATAGGCTCAGGACTCTTTGATATTAAGATATAAGGGGTAGCGCATGGATATTATGGCTATTACATTAACTTTGTCAATGTTTACAGGCATATGTTTTTTAATGATCGGGGGTTTCTTTATAAAACCTCGAAATGACAAATCAAATGATGTTATTTTTGACAAATCTATGTATGATAATGAAATTAATGATGCCAATATTAAAGTTAAAAAATCAGTAGAAGAAGTTGATGACGCTATTTTGCAGCTAAATAATATGTCAGGGCTAATTATGGATGAGATGCAGGGGAAGTATAAGGAATTACTTTTTTTGTACCAAATGATAGAGGATAAAAAAAATGATTTCCTAAAATTGACTCCTGCATCTACTAATAGCGATTCACAGAGCAAATCAATACCAAAAGAAGAAATAAATGAACCAGATAGTAATGACAACTTAACTGTTGATACGGACAATAATCCTACTGAAGAACCAGAAGCTAACTTACCATCTCATGAAAATGAAAAGTTTAGCCAGGTTATTAGCCTATATGATTCAGGACTCTCTATAACGGAAATAGGAAAAAAGATGGGAATTGGAAAGGGAGAAGTGCAATTTATTATTGAAATATATAAAGGAAGGCAGCACTATGGATAAACGTAGCTTGATTCTAGGTATCGGAATAGGAGCACTAACAGTTTCAATTGCAATTTTATTAAGTTATATTACATTACTCCTTGAATTGGATAAAACAAATTACGAGGAAATTTCTAATACTGAAATTATAGCAAGGGCTAAAGAACTTGGGATGGTTATGGCTCCACAAACTAATCTTATTAAAAATGATAACGGTGCTGTAACCATTTCTAAGGAACAAACAGTTGAAGAAGATAAATTAGAAAATGACGAATTAGACGAATTAACAGTAGAGTCATTTATTGTCTATGAAATTACAAATGAAATGAGCTCTACAAATATTTGCAAAGACCTTCAACAGAAAGGCGTGATTGATGATGCAACAAAGTTTCATGAATTTCTTGTTAATAAAGATGCAACAAAGAGGCTAAGGAATGGATCTTACCAGCTTGAAAAAGACATGTCTTATGAAGAATTGTACAAGCAGTTAACTAATACAAAATATTAAAATATAAAAAAATAAAAAAAGTTTTTAAAATATATTGACAGATAAAAATAATCATGGTATGATAACTTTCGTTGTCAGAAAAGAACACAGAAAAAAACAAAAAAATGTAATAACTTGATAAATAAAAGGGACATTGAAAACTAAACAGAAAGAAACCAAAAAACCCAAAACTTTGAGAAGTAA
>CAZTAY010000077.1:5277-14046 GCA_964611655.1 uncultured Eubacteriales bacterium | reverse complement strand
CGGCATAATAAATTGACACATGTTCAAGGGACAGAAGTTGGTTTTTATGATAAGCAAGCTGAGACACTTTTAATTTTTCGTGGTCTTCAATATTTTTAAGCAGCTTGGATTTTTCATCCAGAGCAGTTTTTTTTCTTGCTTCAATTGATTTACTTCGTTTCATCATTTTTGCAGCTTTATGGCCTATAAACCCTCTATCAGGACGCAATCCTGCAATTCTTGTAGCATTTTTCGTTTTCTCAACTTTATCTGACCAATTTGAGGCTTGCCTAGCTGCTTCATTAAGACGCTTAATATCCTTTTTCAATTTCTCGTTTTCCAAAAGCTCAAAGTTATCTTGTCTTTCTTTGTTTTGCAGCCATGTTGAAAAGTTGCCGCGCTGAATTTCAATATTCTCTTTATTGATTGAAAGTATATGATCAATACAGCCGTCTAAAAAAGCTCTATCATGGGACACAAGAATAAAACCGTTTTTCTTGTTTAAATATCTGCTAACAATTTGTCTGCCATTCATATCAAGATGATTAGTTGGTTCATCAATAAGCATAAAATTGTTTTCTTTGAGAAAAAGAATTGCAAGTAAAACCTTTGTTTGCTCGCCATTTGATAAAGTCTGAAAAGGACGATATAATACCCCCTCCCCTACTTCCAAAAGAGATAATTCCCTTGCAAGCTCCCAGTGTAAGAAATTAGGATAAATACTTTCTATTACGTCTATAGTGTCAATGCTTTTATCTGATATTTCATAAGGAAAATATTCAAAATTGCATGGCGCTGTAATACTTCCGCTATATTCGTATTTACCCATTAGCAGTTTTAAAAAGGTTGTTTTTCCTCTGCCATTTCTTCCTGTAAATCCTAATTTCCAATCAGTATCTATCACAAAACTGACATCTTCAAAAACATTATCGTAACTGCCATCATAGGCAAATGTAAGACTTGAAATACTAATTTGAGACATAATTTTATCCTCCAAAAAAATAAAGGCTGCAAGAAAGTCAATTCTAGTAGCTTTTATACAAATCAAATCAAAGCCTCTTGGAAGGCATAAAATTATAATAGGTATTGAGCGGAATTGAATGCTTTCTTGCTTTATGGCATAAAAATCAAGCGGTAAACCGCTTATAATTTTATTATGCCATTAATATACTAGCAAGAAAGTTTTCTCATCCTCTCAACTCCTATCTTTATAAGTAAATTTATTGTATCACGATATTTGTCCTTACTCAACAAATATTTTTTTATTATTGGTAATATTAACTCATGCAAAAAAAGGTATTTGACGATTATATTATAATATAAATATAATACAAATTGATTAGTTAAATTAAAAAATTTAATTTCTATCAAGGATGATCAATTTACATTTTGAAGATATGCATTTATAATGTAGACAAGAATATCAGTTAATCAAGCTTTTTAACCTAAAACTCGAAAGGAACCGTTTATGAATACTCTATCAGAATCTTTATTAATTGAAGATTTAAATGATATAAGCATAGTTAATTCATATATTCCGGGTGGCGTATTAATTGTTAAGACAGACCCTTACTTTACTATTCTAGAAGCTAATAAAGGTTATTTTGATCTGATTGGATATACGAAAGAAGAGATTTATACTAAGTATCATAACAAAGGAATTCTAACTATACACCCTGAAGATAGGGCAATAGCAATAGAGTATTTCCATGTTCAAACTAAGTCTTGTAGGGATCAAAAGTTTAACTTAAAGACAAGGCTTGTGAATAAAAACTCTGATTATATTTGGGTCAATTTTAGCGGTCGTGTTGTTGAAAACAAAAACGGATTTTTATTAGTTTATATTTTACTAGTTGATATTACAGAACATATGGCCATTCTTGAACAATTGGAAAAAGAACAGTCATTTAATGCATTAACTGCTTCACTGACGGGAGACGCTTTTTTTGAGTGTGATATAAAAACATCAACCATGCGTTATTCTAAAAATTTTGCTAATAGGATAGGTGTGGATGAATTTATTTACGATTATCCAAAGCCACTTTTAGATAAAGGCATAATAGCGGAAGAAAGTTTACATTTATTTGAAAACAGATATAATGAAGGCACCGATGGAATTGTCGAAGAAGAGGTGCATTTTAAGTTAAATAACGGAACAGATGTGTGGTATTCAAATCACTACATAGTACTTACCAACAGTGATGGAGTAGCTGTACGCGCTGTTGGTAAGTTAACAGACATTACAAAACACAAAATTAAAATTGATGAGCTATCAGAAAGAGCGGAGAAAGACCAATTAACGGATCTTTACAATAAGGTTACTACTGAACACCTAATTAAAAAGACTTTAAAAAAATCACGATCACATATTGATAAACATGCTCTAATAATTATTGACGTAGATAATTTTAAGAATATAAACGATAAGCTTGGGCATTTATTTGGTGATATTGTTTTAGCACAACTTGCGGACACATTAAAACCACTATTTCGTTCTTATGATATTATTGGACGGATAGGTGGAGACGAGTTTTTTGTTTTTATCAAGAACTATAAATCAATAGAAGTTCTACATGAAAAAGCAAAAGAAATTTGCAGGTTATTTACTAAATTATACTCTGAAAACAATGTATCTGTTGAAGTATCATCAAGTATTGGAATTTCATTATACCCTGAACACGGAACTAATTTTGATGAGCTTTATAAAAGTGCTGACGAAGCCCTTTACATGGTAAAGGCAAAGGGAAAAAAAGGTTATCTTATATTCGACGGTAACTCTATACTGGAATATAAATCAAAGCGAACAGAAATCGATGTTAAAGGTTACATCCAAAAAAGCTTTAAGGATAATCGTATAGAATATGTTTTCAAATTATTATATGACTCTGAGAATCCAGAATCTTCTATTCATTCGGTATTGAAGCTTATAACCGAACATTTTGGGTTTTCCAGAGGATACATATTTGAAAACAGCAAAGATGGAATCTTTTCATCAAATACGTTCGAATGGTGTGCAGAGGGTATTAAATCTGAAATTGATAATCTTCAAAACGTGCCATTAGACCAAATGCCCACAACCACTAGAGAGTTACTCGAATCAGGTATGCATATAATCAGTAAATTGGATGAGCTAACTCAGGAAGAACGAGCAATACTAGAACCTCAAGACATTAAATCAATGCTAGTTTTTGCAGTACAGGATAAAGGAAAGTTCATAGGTTTTGTAGGGTTTGACAATTGTGTTAAAGAACATACACCAACACCCGAAGATATTGATGAGATTCGTACCATATGCCACGTACTTGGAACTTTTCTAATTAAACTGAGAGCTAACGAGTATGGACAAAAATATAATATGGCTCTTTCCACAATAGTTGATAATATAAGGAATTCTATTTATGTAGTAGATATAGATTCGTACACTGTCTTATTTGAGAATAAATATGCTTTAAAAATTACAGGAAAATCAATCATAGGTCGATGTTGCTATACAGAATACTATAATAAAACAAGACCTTGTAGAGGGTGTCCGATCACTAATATTTCTGAAGACAACCCTGAATGTGAGGCAAAACTAACTAACCATAAGCTGGGAACAAGTATAATGGCTGTTGCAACTATGGTTGAGTGGGATGGAAATAAAAGGGCTTGTTTGATAAGCTGTACAAATATTAGCGATTGATTTTGTTACAAGATTTTGATGATCATTTAAATCTTGGAGTTTGTGCACTGCTCCAAGATTTTTTAGCGCGAGATAGCGTTTATTGAAGCAGGTTTATGCAGAGATCATGTTCATATGCCGGTCAAAATAACGTCTAAATTCTGTGTGTCGAAGTAATGTGCTAGTTAAAAAAGCAAAGGTAGCCTGATTATATTTGAATACACTCAATTTGAAGCACAAATATGGAAATCGACATTTTAGTGTAGAGGATATTTTGTAGATATCTATTAGCGAGTGTACAAATGAAAAGGCAAAAATGAGGCTGCTTAGCTGCAAAAGGAAAACATACAACGGTTGAAAATCATTCAAAACGTCTTTAGATACAAGTTGGTTATAGGAAAAGATCAAACTACAAGCTAAGATAGCAATGTCGTCAAAGTTTCATAATAAAGAGAAAAAGAGCCAGGGAGAACACAGGAACAAAGGATTAAAAGGTTAAGAAATAAGATAGGAATATTTACCCTAAAAAAGATATCTCAGTTAGCAAACAGGGAAACTGATTTTAGATGTATAAGAATTAAAAGCAACTTTAAAATTGGGATATAGTTTTCTTAAATTATTTCTTCAGTCTAGAACAAAGTTTCTATTTAGGCGAACAATAGAAAGACATAGGGCGGTTTCATTCCAGTGCAGTGTCGGTGAAGTCCCCAAGGTTGCAGATATGGAAGGTAAGCTACTGCGGAGGGAACAATCTCGTAAAGTGAGATGGGCAGACCCTGCACACCGTCAGACAGTTGTTTGGTTGCTGCGGCGGAGGTTTCTGCGCTGTAACCCATGTTTTCCAGCATTTTTTTATACATGTTTAACTTGCCGTACCTAGAAATGGTGAGATTAATGGATGCCGTAATAGAGTGCCATCCTTTCTGATTTTATTGCATGTAAAAACCACCGCCCATAGGGTGGTGGTTTACTGTTTCAAGTAATGTCTCGGCTATAATCTCGCAAGCAAGTCCTTCTTCTTCTCTTCAAACTCAACTTCAGAAATAATTCCTGATTCTTTCATACCCGCTAATCTTTCAATGGCGGCAAAAGTGTCCGTTTCTGATGTTGCTGACGGTGATGCGTTTTCCGTGGAAACTAACGCCGAGAGTATACCATTCAATTTTTCAGCGTATTCTTTTTTGTACCCAGCCATAAACATGATCGAGACGTTTGCCAGCGTTAAATCAAAAGTTGCCCCGGTAATTCCCGTGGCTTTGTAGCTGACCAATTCCAGATCACTTATTGGGAAAATGTCCAGCCCCGATTCCCATAAAGCTTTGTGGATAACATAAATGTTCTTATCCGTGATGGCAATAACACCCGTGCGTAATTTTGGGGCGTTGGTATTGCGTGGAGTGATTGTTATATTGGACGGCCCAATGTAAACAATCGTTTCTGAACTGGGAATTTTATCATCCGCAATTTCAAGGGCCTTTTTGTTCCCAGCAGTTTGAATCTTGTAATCAGCTAAAATTTGCATTATTTCTTTACGCATAACATGTCCTCCAATCTTATAATGGCATCGCTTTTAAAATATAAGTATACCATAGGATCGGAATGCAAAAAAGATCATATTCCGCATTTTCTTGTATTTATTTTTCAGCTGCATCGCCTGTACTTCAGCAAAGCGCCGCAATTTGTCTTTGGTCTACTGGTAAATTTCCTCTACATGTTGCGCTTTTTCCGACTCTTTGAGGATGAACAGCTGGTGCATTTTCAACACATGCTTGCGCTCGTGCTTTAGCAGTCCAGCAAGTTCAGCCGCGCACCAATATGATGCGTTGGCTTATTGTGGTTTCCGGCAGCCCCTCAATTAGGTGCCTTTGGAGCATTTCAGTTACAAGATTTAAGAAGATCATGTAAATCTTGGAGTTTCTGCCCTGCTCCAAGATTTTTTAGTCCATCTATGCCAGGGAGTCAGGAAGCTATAATTAATAAATCGTCAACCCAAACCACTAGCAAACATAAGTAAGTGGCACAGGAAGAATCTTAAATATTTTATACAATCAAACTAATAATTATTTTTTAGTAGTAGCCATGAGGTAATTGTGGTTATGTGGGCAATGTGGTTTCTCGCTTGACCTCATATCCATGATTTCCACAAGCAGTTTTTATAAGTTGTTTTTTGTATTCAGTTGGGGTAATGTATAGTAGCATCTTATGTTATTATACCATCTTACATAGTAGAATAGCAGCATATTAAGCTGTTCAAGGGTTTGGTACTTCTCCCCAAAAACCAATTCTTTCTGATGGACTATTTAACTGCGTCATAGGAGTTGTTCTTCCGGAGTATAAAGTGTTTAATCGCAAAACTCTAATTATTTCATCAATGGCATGGCTTTTAAAGTCTACTCCTATATTAAAATGTATTATATGATTTTCAAAATGGGTTGATTATATTGAATAAATTCATAACTGCCGTTATACCCTCCTCTAGAAAAAAACAATCCATTAACAACGAGATGTTCGCCAATTCAAGAATTCTATCTTGGTTTGCTTTTTCAAAATCCGACTTAATTTCATGAAAACTTACCCTCCAGTTTTCAAAATCTTGAAACTATAGGTAAGAAATAAGCACTAACAACAGTTACTATATAAAGTTTCTTCTGATTATATTTTAATAATCCGTATATCTTTTTTTAGAAAATTTGCATAATCAATTGTAGCATATGTTCCTCCTCTACATCGTCCATCGTAAACATCTATCACTCGCCCGGAGACTTATTCCGCTTAATGAAGCACTGTGGAGAATACTGCTCTGAAATTATCCCTATCTTATCGCACATTGCCATAAGTCTTTGGAATTCACTATTAGAAGATGTAATTCGATTCCTGTAAGGGATTGCAGCTTCAAGTTTGATTGGATAGGTTTCTTTAAATTCTGCTACGATTGAAGCAAACAGCAGATCAACTCCTTTTGCAAAACCTGATATAAACTCTGAATAATCAGCCTCTATTGCTATCATTATTTCACGTCTAAGCTCCGATTTCACATGTTCAGAGATACTTTCGTCAATATCCCTATGCCCTGTGACACAGATGGACTTGAACTTATTCATTAGAATAACCTCCTACTAAATGCATAAAATAGAATAATAATCTACTTATTATACAATAAAGAGATTATTTAATCTACTTTTATTCTAAAATAGATTGCTGTTCTATAATGGTATGAAGTTTGGTTATAATAATGAAAGGTAGGGGCAATATGATTGGGGAGAGATTACTTGATTTAAGAAAGGATGCCGGGCTGACGCAAGATGAATTAGGTGTTATTTTAAATTTGAATAAACACTCTATTTCTGCATATGAGAGGGACAAAAGTGAGCCACCGGACGAAGTCAAAATAAAGATTGCAAAATACTTTTGTGTTTCAATTGATTATCTATTGGGTCTTACCGATAACCCAAATCCATATTCAGAGGAACGAAAACTCATTCGACTGCCTGTGAATTTCCCTACACATATGATTGACGATGTAAAGGACTATATAAATTACTTACTACAAAAGAATAAAAAATAGGCATTGTTTGCATACAGAAATTATTTTTAAATAGCAAAAGAGTGGACTCAAGCTGCACAGCTTGGCTATGGCTTATAGTAAAATAATGAGATTATTAGCCAACAGAATTGTCCTTAAAAACCTTGGTGGCTAGCCCTCAAACTCCGTTTTGGGAATTACCGATTGAAAAAGCGGCTGACATGTTTGCCAACCGCCAATTAAGCCACTTAGTGAGTCAGGTAGCTCTCTAGTATTACCCTGTCTTGCCATAACTTCACTTAGGATAATTATTTCATTAAATTAATGTTCATAAACTCAGAAATGCCTCAAATGCGACATTTTGTATAGACTTCCAAATCTATTGTCTAAAGTCTGGAACGAACGCGGAAGGATCGTTTTTATTTACATAAGCTTACTCAGTTCGTATTGCTGATAAAGCACTTAATTTCATTGCTTTTCTTGCAGGGTAATACCCTGATACTACACCTATAAAGGTTGAAAAACACAATCCTGAAATAGCCAACCAAATTGGAATTATAGAATATGATGTATTTTCTCCATAACCATATGTAAAACTTTGAAGAAATTCAAGCCCTGAAGCATTATTTAATATATAACTAACAAGATAACTTAAAGATACTCCAAAGATACCGCCAATAAATCCAATAACAGCAGCTTCCACTAAAAAAAGTCTCTTAATATCCTTTAGGGTTGCGCCAATTACTTTCATTATGCCAATCTCCCTAGTTCTTTCGTAAACGGACATAAGCATCGTGTTAATAATTCCAAACATTGCAACAAAAAACGATATACTTCCTATTATTCCTAGGAATGACTGAATACCTTGGGATGTAGCTTTCATGGAAGAAAGCCATTCGCCGTTACTCCAAGCATCAAAACCCATTTCCCTTATTACTTCTTGGGTACTTGTTACATCATCCATAGTTTTGCATTTGACTAACGCAGAATCATAACCTTTATTATTATTGGAAGATGAATTACTTCCCCCGCTTGATTGATTCTGCTTCTTTGCTTCTTTATTTTTTAGATCAATTAGCTTTTTTACCTCTTCAATATCCATGTAGGCATAGTAGTCGTCGCCACCCTGTTTTAGTATTCCAACTCCGGTAATATCAACGCTTTTGCCCATTCTCCTTCCTTTGTTATCAAATTCTTGTGATAAATATAGTTTAAGTTTGTCTTCTAATAAATTTACTTCTGTAGGAGGATATTTCCAAGGATCTCTTTTGGACCAATCTCTGAAATCTTGTCCAATGAAGCTACCAAATACAGTACCATACTTATCCTGCTCCTCAATATTTCTACCTTGCTCAATAACATAACCTAGAGATTCAAATTTACTCATATCAATTCCTCTAAGCATCATAAAGGTTCCAACTTTCCCTGTTTGTAAGAAAAAATCACTTTCCACTATGGGGGTAACCACTTCAACACCCTTTATGTCTTCGAACTTCTTAAGAGTTTTTTCATCAAGGCTGACTGCACCGGCATTTCTGTTGCCTTGCTCAGAAGACATATATCCGCCCATGTTATATGAAGCTCTAACGTTTATTATTGTTATATT
>CAZTAY010000077.1:0-5267 GCA_964611655.1 uncultured Eubacteriales bacterium | reverse complement strand
ATCATTAAAATTTTTATCAAGCCCCAAACCTAGTGAAATCATCATAACAATTGATGCTGTACCCAACAATACACCGCACACAGTCAGAGAGGTTCTTAATTTCCTTTTAATAAGATTCTTTATTGCCATAATTATTAAATCATTAAATCTCATACATCTCCTCCAAGTGTATGACAATGTTTATTTACTCTTCATCATCAAACTCAAATAATTCCTGTTGTTTTCTTTTCTTTCTTTTTTTGTAAATTAGGAAACCTACTCCAAATCCAGCAATTATTATAACAGCAGCTGCAATCATTATATACACTAAAGGAATTCCTTCTTCCTGTGCAGGAGCTTCCATACCCATATCCATTGGATCCATAGGTATGGGTTCCGAAATTTCCATTGAAAAATCTTTTATAACCTCGAAGGATTCACCGCTTGGAGAATCATATGTTATCTTTACTTTTCCATCTAACTTGCCAACCTCTGTGGCAAAAATCGTAACTCCATATTCTTCATTCATCTGTGATTCAAGCTCACCATACCAATTTGTTTTAGACATACCCGGCTCAAGGTCAAAGTTACCTTCGATTTGGACTTTCAGATTGTTAAGGTTTACCTTACCTGTATTATACATTTGCATCGACAAAAACAAAGGTTCTCCTACTGATGCCATAGGCGGCATTTCCAATTCGGTAAGCTCAAGTTTTGGAGGCTGTGCTACATTTATACCAATTATTTCTTGTGCAGTAAGCTCATTACCCTCTAAGTCTTCATACTCAAAATTAACGTCTATTGAGTAGTTTTGAGGTTGCGCATCTGCAATGGCATAATATCTGATTTTTCTGGATGCAGAGCTACCTATAGGAATCTGATCTACGTATAAAGTATTGCTTGCATTAACAGGAGAAAATATGCTCGCTCCTTTTTTATCATCTTTATCAGTAACTGTCAAAGAAACCTTGATATTTCTTACTACTTTATCTTTATGAGTATTAGTAAAAGTCATGAATAAATCAAATTCATCTCCAGCAGTAACCACCTTTGGAGTGCATGAATAAGAGCTTACAATTATTTTAGGTACATTCTTTTTTGCCTTTTCACCATCTTCTTCTTTTTTGTCTGCTTCCGGATTAGACACATTTATTCCCGCATATTGAGAAAAGGTTATTATATTGTCAACCCCTTCACTTGTTTCTGTTCCGTCACTATAAGAAATTTCAAAAGCAATAGGATAGTTTCTGGACTTTGCATTTGAAGTTGCTGCAAACTGGAAAGCAAAATTTCTAATGTCACCAGGTTTCATATTTCTAATGGCTTGAACACTTGGAGAAGTTGGTACTATTTCTTCGCCCTCTCCAGTCTTTGCAGTTATTTTTAGATCATCTATCTCAAAATTTCCGGAATTTTTAAGACTGAAGGAAATTTTTATTGGTTGTGAAACCTTAAAAACAGAAGTAGGAGAATTCATGTTAAGCACATCTATTTTGCCTGTACCAAAAGATCCATTTCCAACACTGACAAAATATGGTTGTTCATTTTTATACTCTTTTCCAAACTCATCTTTGTACTCAGTAAAAAAAGTTATAGGATAATTTCCGTTTTTTAGACCTGATGCGGCAGATATATCAAATGTTGCAGTCTCCACAGTTGCTGTGTCAAGCACCGAAATATTCTTATGGGATAATCCATTTTTAATAGTAATGGTTTGATTTTCAAGACCTGTTATACCAATTTTTACGTCTTTAGCTTTAGTATTTCCCTTGTTCTCAAAGGTAGCTGTTATTTTTGCAGTTGACCCTGCTTTTAATGTAGTGGGATTGGTGTTTATTTCAGAGATAAGTACTTTAGGGGTTAACTCAGCATATTTTTCATTTTCAACAACAAAAAACAGTTTATCAGAATCGTTAAATTCTTTGTTAAACTGATTTCTATATGTATAATTAAGAGTAGCTTCGTAAGTTCCCGGCTCTATCGTTTGCTTAGCTGTCACCTTAATCTTAAATTCTCTGTCCGAACTAGGTGAAATAACACTCATAGATTTAGCTGTTTCTGAAATATAAGCATCAAGAGGAAAACCTTGTCCTTGTACAAATTGAACAAAAACTCCATGAGCAATTGATGATCCAACATTTTTAACTTTTAGTGTAAATTCTTGAGTAGTACCAGCATTTATTTTTAAAGTTGATGATGTAGAAAGTTTGATTTTGGGAACAAATTTTGATTCATCTACAGGTTCATCACTGTTTTCGCTGGCAAAAATAATTGTATTTGTAAGCATTGATATCATAATCATATATATAATTGCCTTAAATAATCTTTTGCTATTCATTTACTACAGTCCTCCGTATATATATTTAGTGCTGTGACACTAGTTCTTCTGATTGATGTGACACTAGATCTTCTGATTCTTTAGTATTATCTAATTCTGTTTTGGATTTTATTTTATTTTCATTGACAGTAATTGATTCTATTTTACCATCTCTAAATCTTATGATCCTGTCTGCATATAATGATATTTCCAGATCGTGTGTAACAATAATCAATGTCTGGTTATACTTTTTAGCAAAAGAAGTGATTAATTCCATCATTTCCGTTGTTGTTGCTGTATCAAGGTTTCCGGTTGGTTCATCAGCAAAAACAACCTTTGGATTGTTTATAAATGCTCTTGCTATACTCACCCTTTGCTGTTGGCCGCCGCTCATTTCATTTGGTTTGTGTCTGTACCGTTTTCCAAGCCCTACTGCTTTTAACATTTTAATGGCTTTTTTGTTTCTAATTTTAGGCTTAATTTTATTAAATATCAGAGGTAAAGCAACATTTTCAATGGCTGTTAGATTTGGCAATAGATTATATGATTGAAAAACAAATCCAATATTTTCTTGCCTAAACTTAGCTAGTTCTTTTTCAGATAATTTCTCAATATGAGTTCCTTTAATGATAATTGATCCCTTATCAGGTTTTTCTAGTCCTGCCATTAAATTTAAAAGAGTTGATTTTCCAGAGCCTGAAGTACCAAGTATACAACAAATTTCACCTTCCATAATCTCAAGATTTATATTTTTAAGGGCTTTTATAACTTCTTTGCCCATTCTATAATATTTACTGACATTTTTTATTTCTATTATTTTGTTCAGTTGCGAACACCTCCAATACTGCAAATTTTACGCTAATACTTTAAAATTATACACTTTAAATTATTTTTTGTCATATTATTATATTAACTTAATAAATAATTAAGAAAGACCAAAGTATTTTTATGACTTAGGTCTTTGTTTTTTAATTATTTATGAAGTTTTTTTAGTGTCGTAAGCACCCGTAAAACGATTTTAATAATTTTGAATGATTTGGGCAAAACACCACAACTCGCTTATATGTGAGAATTCCTTGAATTCTAATTTTAGACTTCATCTATCTCACATTAATAAGTCTTTTATTTTAAGCAATGCCTTTGCTCTGTGGCTTATTTGATTTTTTTGTTCCGGAGACATTTCTGCAGTAGTCATTTTAAAATCTTCCACATAGAAAATAGGGTCATAACCAAAACCGTTTTCTCCAGAAGGCTCAAAGGATATATGCCCTTCAATAGTTTCTTTTACTGTTAATTTCTTACCATCCGGATAAGAGGCACAAATTGCACAAACAAATCTTGCAGTCCTTTTTTCCCAAGGTACATCTTTAAGCATGTCCAGGATTTTTGCATTTTTATAATCATAAGAAGTCTTTTCACCTAAGTACCTAGCCGAATATACTCCTGGAGCTTTATCCAGAAAATCAATTTCTAAACCTGAATCATCAGCCAAAACAATTTTTTCTGTGTATTTACTGATTGTTGTTGCCTTTATTTCAGCGTTTTCTTCAAATGTTGTTCCGTCTTCAACTATATCTTCATCAAATCCTGCC
This sequence comes from uncultured Eubacteriales bacterium, assembly GCA_964611655.1. Classification (GTDB taxonomy): domain Bacteria; phylum Bacillota; class Clostridia; order Lachnospirales; family CAZTAY01; genus CAZTAY01. The sequence continues at coordinate 1,379 of CAZTAY010000077.1, read as the reverse complement.
TCAGTCATTGATATTACTTTAATAGGATTCATTATCTGTATTATTTCTTTTAGCTTGTCTTCATTTTTAGTTGCAAATACAACAGTACTCATAAATTCCCCTTTTCAGTCAAAACAAGTCTAGTCCCTTCGGTTAAAATGCCCTCCGCTCCTTCGATAAACAAGGTAAACCTATTAACTCCCGGGATGCTAAATGCCGTGTGTAAAATCTGCTTTTTCAAATTCTCTTCCCAGGCTGTTCCTCCGTAATTTAATATTTCCTTAGACACATTTATTTGTAAGCTATCATTATTTAAAGCAACATCTAATAGTTTTGTATCCTTTGGTATATAAGTAAAAACACCTGACCAATTAGGAGTTATACCTCTAAATAATTGTTCAAAAACTATATATGCCTGTTCAGAAATAGTAAATTCACCGATATACTCATTTTTTAACATTACTAGTTTATCATCATAATAAAAATATGCTCCAATAAAATCATTTGCTTTGACAGTATTAGAAGAAACAAATATTAACAATATTAATATAAAAATTGCTTTCAAATGTCTACTCATTTGTATCACCTCTACTTCCATATTATACCAGTAGAGGTTGATATTCAATTGTTTTTCATAGACATATCATGATAAGAAATAAGCTTTTTCTAAGAAAATTGACCTATATGTTAATAATTTTCAAAAATATATTTTATCGATCTGTATAATGATTCTGCAACCTTTTGCCTAAACCCTTCATCCCTCAAAACAGCAGCATCTTCTGCATTTGATAAAAAGCCCACTTCCACCAACACCGCAGGAATGTTTGTGCTGTTTAATACTATTAAATCAGGCCGTAATTTTACACCTCTGTCTGTCATACCCAAATCATTAATGAGATTGTTTTGTACTATTTCAGCAAATTTTTTGCTAGTAAGTCCAGGTTCAACTTCTCTTTCATGATTCAAGTATAATGTTTCCGTTCCTTTTGCAGAAGGTGTTGCGGAGTTATGATGTATTGACATAAATAAATCTGCAATTTCATTTGCCATCTCGGCACGAGATGGGTTTGTAGGATAACTGTCATCAAGTCTTGTGGAATACACTTTTATATTTGGATCATTATCAAGCAATGTATATAGTCTTTTAACAATATCAAGATTCAAGTCCTTCTCAACTAATCCATTTCCTGTAGTCCCACTGTCTTGTAAACCATGCCCTGCATCCAGTAAAATAACATTTTGATAAACACCATTTGGACGAACAGATTTAAAATAAATGTTATCCTTATCCTCTGAAATCACATATTCTTGAACTTTTGTTTGATCAATATAAAGTTCAGTCTTTCGAGAACTATTACTTCTAATTGTAATACTGTTTATGCCCTTTACACCAATGGTAA
>CAZTAY010000076.1:0-14165 GCA_964611655.1 uncultured Eubacteriales bacterium | reverse complement strand
CATATTATTCATCAAAGTTGTATAATTATGAAATTCTATCAAAAAGAGGAGTCAGTAAAATGATTAAGGCTGGAATTATAGGAGCAACTGGCTATGCAGGCAGCGACCTTTTAAGAATTCTTATGCATCACCCTGATGTGAAAGTAGAAACCATTGCTTCAAAAAGTTATGCAGGACAAAACTATTCAGATTTGTTTGAAAACTTTAGGCATGAAGAACTTATATGCCAAGAAGATAATATAGAGAAGATGGCAGACCTATGTGACGTAATTTTCTTAGCTCTGCCCCATGGAATTTCTTCAGGACGTGTTACTGATAAAATACTGAAAAAAGCAAAAGTAATAGACCTTGGTGCCGATTTCAGGCTTTCAAAAGTGGATGTTTACCAAGACTGGTATGAGGTTAAACACGAAGGCACGGATTTATTAGACGAAGCTGTATACGGGCTTTGTGAGCTTCACAGGGAAAAGATTAAAAAAGCTAGATTAATTGCAAACCCCGGATGTTATACCACTTGCGCTATACTTGCGCTGTTTCCACTATTAAAAGAGGGATTAGCAGATCCAAATCACATAATCGTAGACGCCAAAAGCGGCGCATCAGGTGCAGGAAGGGGCGTCAACCTGGGCATACATTTTAATGAGGTTAACGAAAACATGAAGGCTTATAAAATAGCCTCACACCGACACACTCCAGAAATTGAGGAACAACTTTCACTAGCTGCCGGAAAAAATATAAAGCTGTTATTCACGCCTCATCTTGTGCCTATGAACAGAGGTATTCTTTCCGTTTCTTATGTAAGTCCCACAAGAGACGTTACAGAGGATATGCTCAGGGAATTGTATGCTTCTTATTATGGAAATGAGTATTTTATAAGGCTCACCAAAAAAGGAACATTCCCCGAAACCAAATGGGTAAGGGGTTCAAATTTCTGTGATATAGGGGTTACTTTGGATAAAAGAACCAACACTATCGTTGTTGTATCCGCCCTTGACAACCTCTTTAAAGGGGCAGCAGGTCAAGCGGTACAAAATATGAATTTATTGTTTAATTTAGAGGAAAAAACAGGTATAGACATTATTCCTGCATTTCCCGGCTAATTATGAAAGGAATATCCAGATGACTAATTATACATTTATTGATGAAGGAATAAACGCTCCATTAGGCTTTTCGGCATTAGGGGAATCTATTGGAATTAAAGACTGCAAAAAGGACTTTGCAGTAATACTCTCTGATGTTCCTTGTGTTTGCGCTGGGGTGTTCACTAAAAATAAAGCTTGTGCAGCTCCTGTTCTCTGGGACAAAAAAATAATTGAAAACGGAAACGATGTTAGAGCCGTTGTAATAAACAGCGGAAATGCCAACGCTGCCACAGGTAAAGAAGGTTACAACAACACTGTAATAACAGCTGAGTTGTTTGCTAATAAAATAGGCGCAAAGGCAGAAGAAATACTTGTATGTTCAACAGGCGTAATAGGTGTTCAGCTTCAAATGGATAAGATTTCAGCCGGAATTGAAGCCAACGCCTTACAAACCGGCAAGGACCGAAAATCTGCAAAAGACGCTGCACAGGCTATTTTAACCACCGACACATTTATAAAAGAATATGCCATGAGCCTTAACATAGGTGGTAAAGAAGTTAAAATTGCCGGAATTTCAAAGGGCAGCGGAATGATCCATCCAAACATGGCAACTACATTGGCGTTTATAACCACTGATGCATTAATCAGCAAAAAACTGGTTAATCAATGCTTAAAAGAAGCTGCTGATCTATCATTTAACATGATTTCAGTTGACGGGGACACATCAACTAACGACACCATGTTTTTAATGGCAAATGGGCTTGCAGGTAATGCAATACTTAATTCTGAGAATGAGGATTACTTGCTATTTAAAAATGCAGTTATTGAGATTTCCAAGAGACTTGCAAAAGATGTCGCAAAAGACGGTGAAGGTGCAACAAAACTTATTGAAATAAATGTGACAGGCGCAAAAACCGAAAAAGACGCTAAAATGATAGCAAGAAGCGTATCAACTTCAAACCTTGTTAAAACCGCAATGTTCGGAAGAGATGCCAACTGGGGCAGGGTTCTTTGTGCAATGGGTTATGCAGATGCAGATTTTAACATTGACAATGTTAATCTGACCTTTGAAAGTTGCGCCGGATCAGTGCTATTGATGAAGGATGGTGCACCTGTTGTTTTTGATGAGGAATTGGCTCTTAAGGTTTTAACCGAAAAAGAAGTTTTTATTAATATCCTGCTAACAGATGGCAAAGCAAAAGCAACTGCCTGGGGCTGTGATTTAACGTATGAATATGTAAAAATAAACGGTGAATACCGTTCGTAATACCGGGGTGAAAAATGACAAAGGAATATATAAATAAAATGCAGAAATATGTTGAGAAGGCAGAAATTTTAATTGAAGCACTGCCTTATATAAAGGATTTTAACGGAAAAACAGTTGTTATAAAGTATGGCGGCAGCGCAATGATAGATCCAAAGGTCAAAAAAACTATTATGCAGGATATTGCACTTATGAAGCTGGTTGGAATGAATCCTGTTATAGTTCACGGCGGGGGTCCTGCCATAAACAATTATTTAAACAAAATGAATAAGAAATCAGAATTTATTGACGGTCTTAGAGTGACTGATGCTGAAACAATGGAAATTGTTGAAATGACTTTAAGCGGAAAACTTTCTAAACAAATTGCCACCCAATTGCAACTTCAAGGCGTAAATGCAGCAAGTTTAAGCGGCAGAGACGGTGGTCTGCTAACGGCTTCAAAGCATTTACAAAACGGCAAAGACCTGGGTTTTGTAGGAAAAATTGAAAAAGTAAACCCCTGTATTATAAACGCATTGATTGCAGAGGGCTTTATCCCTGTCATTTCGCCAATTGGCGCTGACGAGAAAGGGCAAAGCTATAATATTAACGCAGACTATGCAGCGGTATCAATAGCTGCATCTTTGCAAGCTGAGAAACTGGTTTTCTTAACTGATGTGGAAGGGCTTTTACTGGACATTTCAGATCCTTCAACTAAACTTCCAAGAATAACTGTTCCCGAAACTAAAAAGTTGATCCAAGACGGAACAGTTTCTGGAGGAATGATCCCAAAAATCAATTGCTGTGTAGAAGCAGTTGAAGCCGGTGTAAAAAATGTGCATATGCTTGATGGACGTGTTGAGCATTGTCTTTTACTTGAAATATTTACTAAAAACGGTATTGGAACTCTTATTGAAAATTGATATAAACCTGGGGTCTTTGCCACGTACCCACTTCTTTCTTAAACGAAAGTAGCAAAGAATTTTAGAGGAAATGTAGCATTTGCGGCATTTCTTTACGAAAGACTTAAAACGTTTAGATGTGATAGCCTGAAAGAATAACTCATTTGTTATTCTTTTTATTTTAGCCTAAAAAAGGATTTTTGAATTATTTGTTGTATTATATTTATAAATAGAATTAACCGTTATATTTGAAAGGGGATTTTATTGGAGCTTCGCATTTTTCAGGAAAAGAACGAAGAGCATTTCCTAAGCCAATTTGCCACTATGAATATTAATTCAAGGGGCAGATTAAACGCGGAAGAAAAATGTGACATAAGAACTGATTTTCAAAGGGACAGAGACAGAATTATACATTCTAAAGCCTTTAGAAGATTAAAAGACAAAACACAGGTGTTTTTTTCTCCCTCCAGGGATCACCTTAGAACCAGACTTACCCACACCTTGGAAGTGTCACAAATTTCAAGAACAATTGCAAGAGCTTTAAGGCTTAATGAGGATCTAACCGAAGCGATTGCACTAGGTCATGATTTAGGTCACACACCTTTTGGACACGCCGGTGAGTATGCACTTAATAAGCTTTCAAAAAACGGCTTTCGTCACAACGAACAGAGCTTGAGGGTTGTTGAAAAGATTGAAAAAAACGGTGAGGGGCTAAACCTGACCTTTGAGGTTAGGGACGGAATCTTATGCCACCGAACAGGCAGCAACCCTGCCACTCCTGAAGGGCGTATTGTGCAGCTTTCCGACAAGATTGCATATTTAAACCATGACATAGACGACGCCATCAGAGCAGGAGTATTAAAAATATCAGAGATCCCGGAGTCTTTGCTAAATTCTCTTGGTAAAACCGGTGGAACAAGAATAAATACTATGATCCATGCGGTGGTTGAATGTAGTTTAGGAAAAAATAACGTATATATGAACGAGGACGTAAAAAAGGATATGTATAAGCTTCGTGATTTTCTGTTTGAAAAAGTTTATTTGGCAGAAAACCGCCGTAGCGAAAGAAAAAAAGTCGAGCATATAATAAAAGAACTGTATAACCATTACATAAATGAAGGTCAAGAAGAGCTTGAAGCATTTTCTAAGACCCATTCTTATCAAAACGAAAACATAGAGACAATTGTATGTGATTATATCTCCGGTATGACCGACCGTTATGCAATAAAGCAGTATACCAAAATATTCCTGCCCCCCAGTTAAAATTTAAAAAATAAAAAAAAGGATTTACGCAATTTTTGTCGAATCGTAGTAAAGCGTGAGTTCAATTAAGGAGATTATAAGTTAATGAAATACGACCAGGATATCATTGAAGAAATACGCCTGTCTAATGATATTGTCGGTGTAATTTCGGAATATGTACGCCTTGTCCAAAAGGGAAACGATTTTTTCGGTCTTTGTCCGTTTCATAACGAAAAAACACCCTCATTCCACGTAAGACCGGAGCGTCAGATGTTTTATTGTTTCGGCTGTGGCGCATCAGGTAATGTTATTAGTTTCATTATGCAAATGGAAAATTACAGTTTTGTTGAGGCACTTAAATTCTTGGCTGACAAAGCTCATATAAACATTGACAGAAACCCTGTTTCGCCGGAAGAAAACCAAAAGGCAGAGAAAAGAAAACTTCTTCAAGAGATTCACCAAAAAGCAGCACGTTTTTATTATGGTCTTTTAAAAAAACATGACATTGCTACCCACGCAAGGCAATACATAGAAAAACGAGGTATTACAAAAGAATTCCAAACTAAATGTGGTCTTGGTTACGCCGCCGGCAATCAGGTTCCCCTAAGCTCATATCTTTCATCAAAGGGGTATAGCTATGACGACCTTATCCTGACAGGTCTTACAATTAAGTCCACGAAAGACGGCTCTTATTATGACAGGTTTTATGGTAGATTAATGTTTCCAATATTCGATGTGTCCGGCAATGTGATTGCCTTTGGCGGAAGAGCGCTTAATGACCAGAACCCGAAATACCTGAATTCACCTGAAACGCCCATTTTTGACAAGAGCCGAAATCTATACGGGCTAAACTTTGCAAGACTCTCTAAGACCCGTGAAATAATTGTAGTAGAAGGTTATATGGATGCTCTGTCTTTATATCAGGCAGGATTTAGTAATGTGGTTGCTGCACTGGGCACGTCCTTTACTCAAAACCATGCCAGAATCTTAAGACGTTATGCCGATAGTATAATTATTTTATTTGATAGTGACGAAGCCGGTGAAAAAGCAACACTTAGAGCAATTCCACATTTGACATCCGCCGGGCTTACTGTAAAAGTTGCTCAAACAACGGACAGCAAAGATCCTGATGAATACATACAGAAACACGGAAGAGAAAAGTTTTCGGAGTTACTCAAAGATGCAAAAAGCCATGTTGCTTTTGAAGTTTTTGCCGCAAGAAAAAAATATGATCTAGAACACAACGAAGGCTTAATTTCCTTCACTAAAGAAGTTTCTTCGATAATCGGAAAAATTCAAAATGACGTGGAAAAAGAAGTTTATTTAAAAGAAGTATCTTCAATGACAGGAATTTCAGTTGATTCCATTAAAAAAGAAGTTGAGATTGCATACCAAAAGTCTGTTAAAAATCCGCAGGTTAAAAACTACACGCCGCTACCTTATACGCAGAAGAAAACGCAACAGACATCCCTATACCCGAAAGGACTTTTGGATGCTCAAAAATCCCTTCTTAATATATTTATTAATTCGCCGTCCATTCTGATTGCCACAAAAGATCATTTGGAGTCAACAGAGTTTTCCATTGAGGTTTACCGTAAAATTTTTGAACTATTATTAGAGTTTTACAACACAGGAAAGGATTTTTTACCTGCCGAATTAATTAATTATTTTGATTCGCCGGAGGAACAAAAAACAGTCTCCGATGTAATAAATCAGAATCTGGATTTTTTAGATGCAAGCTTAAAAGAAAAAAGCGTGAATGACCAGATTAAAAAAATCAAACTTCACAATATCGAAAAGGAAATCATACGTTACGGCGAAGAGAATAACGCTGAAATGCTGATTTTATGCCATAAAAAGAAAAGAAATATAAGCGATTTGTATATAACGTTTACAGATGGTTAAAATAGTAAACAACAAAGGAAAGGGATGATTGCTTTGAAATCCATGGATGAAAGCACCTTTGTAATAAAACTGAGAGAACTGGTTGCTTTGGGAAAGCAAAAAAAGGGTGTTCTTGACTATAAAGAAATTATGGATTTTCTTGGCGATATTGAGCTTGACCCGGATCAGATTGACAAGGTTTACGAATTTCTGGAGACCCAGGGCATTGACGTATTAGGCGCTGGTATTGAAATAGAAGAAGAAATTGAAAAAGAAGTTGACCTTACATTGCCGGAAGGGATAAATATCGACGATCCTGTCCGTATGTATTTAAAAGAAATCGGAAAAGTTCCTCTTTTAACCGCAAACGAGGAAACGGTTCTTGCAAAGAAAATGGAATACGGAGACGAGGACGCAAAGAAAAAACTAGCGGAGGCTAACCTTCGTCTTGTGGTAAGCATTGCCAAAAGATATGTGGGCAGGGGTATGCTCTTTCTTGATTTAATTCAGGAAGGAAACCTCGGTCTTATTAAGGCTGTAGAAAAATTCGATCATAGAAAAGGCTTTAAATTCAGCACTTATGCAACTTGGTGGATTCGTCAGGCAATTACAAGAGCCATTGCCGACCAAGCAAGAACTATTCGTATACCTGTGCATATGGTTGAGACTATTAATAAACTCATTAGAGTTTCAAGGCAGCTTTTGCAAGAACTTGGTAGAGAGCCCATTGCAGAAGAACTTGCAATTGAAATGAATATGCCTGTTGAAAAGGTTCGTGAAATAATGAAGATTGCCCAAGAACCTGTGTCCCTTGAAACGCCTATTGGCGAAGAGGAAGACAGCCATTTAGGCGATTTTATTCCTGATGATGAAATACCGGAACCATCAGATGCTGCTGCTTTTACACTTTTAAAAGAACAGCTTATTGGCGTTTTAGATACACTGACCGACAGAGAAGAAAAGGTGCTAAGGCTTAGGTTTGGACTTGACGACGGCCGTGCAAGAACTCTTGAAGAAGTGGGCAAAGAATTTAATGTAACAAGAGAAAGAATTAGACAAATTGAAGCAAAAGCTCTAAGAAAACTACGACACCCCAGCCGAAGCAAAAAACTAAAGGACTATCTAGAGTAATCGGAGGACTTAGTTTGAATATTTCTTCTCGCATCAAACTGATTACGGATATGACAGACAAGGGAGAGGTCTGTGCCGACATTGGCTGTGACCACGCCTTAACCCTTATTAAGATTATAACCGATAACAAAGCAAAAAGGGGTATTGGCTGCGATATCGGCAAAGGTCCTTTGGCAAAGGCACAAGAAAACATAACAGCATATAAACTGAATCATATTATTGAATTAAGACATGGTGACGGTTTGTCTCCTATTCTTCCCTCCGAAGCCGATATGATAATCATCTCCGGGATGGGTGGACTGCTGATTAAGGAAATACTTCTTAGAGGATTCCTTGTACTTGAAAATGTAAATCAATTGATTTTGCAACCCCAAACTGAAATTGCAGCATTACGACAAACATTACATACATTGGGTTTTTATATAAACGATGAAAATATTGTTTATGATAATTACAAATACTATACTGTAATAAAGGCTCTAAAGGGCAATGAAACATATAATAAAGACCAGTATCTTCTAGGCAGGATTTTACCTCATAAGGGAGATCCTGTCTTTAAACAATACGTTAAATTCATGCTTAATCAGAACCTGACAATTATAAACAGGCTTAAATCTGGCAGCACAGAAAATACTGAAAACCGATTGAATGAGTTGTATGAGGTAAATCAAATTTTAGAAAGGGCGTTATAATATTGCGTTGTATCGATATTGCTAACATTATGGAAAAGATTGCACCTACTTCCTTGGCAGAGAGCTGGGATAACGTAGGTTTGATTATGGGAAATAATGACCAAGTTATTAATAAAATTATGATTGCTCTTGATGCAACTGAAGAAGTGGTTCTTGAAACAGTCCATCAAAAATGTGATATGCTCATTACTCACCATCCTTTTATTTACAGTAAAATTAACCGTATAACCAACGAAACTCCTATGGGCAGAAAGATACTAATGCTTTTAAAGAATAATATCTCTGTTTATTCCGCTCATACAAATCTGGATAAATCAGAGGGTGGAGTATGTGATATTTTATGCAACCTGATTGGCTTAACAGATATTAGAGTTATAAAGGACGAAAATGGTAGCAACGGCTTTCTAAGAATAGGAAAGCTTCCAAAACCCATTTCCATTTCAGCCTTGGCTTCAAATGCCATTGAAAATTTACAAACTACATATATAACATCTACGGCTGATAAGAATAAAATAATAGAAACTGTTGCCGTGGCAAGCGGAAGCGGCATGAGCCTTGTAAAAGAAGTCCTAAACCTAAATGCGGACTTATTTATAACAGGTGATGTGAAATATCATGATGCAATCGATGCATATGAAATGGGTTTGCCTGTTATGGACATTACTCATTATGCAGGAGAAATTGACATTGTAAATGAACTAAAAAGGCTGCTTGAAGCTGAATTCAAAGAAATCGGCGATTCATGTGAGATTGTTTGTTCGCTTAGCTCCAGGCCTCCTTTTCAAGTTTTACTCTAAGGAGGGATTGTTTTGTCTGAATCTTTACAAATGTTTGAGGTTGATGTAATAGGTCTTGAAAAAATTTCAGTACCCTCTGGAACAAAATTTCAGGACATAGCAATTCGTTTTGCAGATAGGTTTTCTTCGCCTATAATGCTTGTAAAATGTGATTATGTATTGCAAGAACTAAGAAAAGAGATTACAGGCAACTGCTCCGTAGAACTAATTGATATGACCAATGTGGACGGTATGAGGGTTTATCAAAGAAGTGTTGGGTTTGTTTTATTTTATGTGATTAAGGAGATATTCGGCAAAGAAGCGGATATCTTTATTGAGTATTCCATCAAAAAAAACCTTTACTGCCAGCTTTCTAACATCAACACAGAAATAACAGAAGAAGTAGTAGCCAAGATAGAAAACAAAATGCATGAAGTAGTAAACCAAGACTTACCTTTTGAGAAATTTACAATGCCTTTGGATAAGGGAATTGAAATTGTATCGGAAATGGGGTTAAGTGACAGAGCTGCTGCTCTGAAATACAGGGGGGTGTCCTCTGTTAACCTTTACAAACTGGATTGGATGTATGATTATTTCTACGGTTATATGGCAACCTCTACAGGCTGCTTAAAATGGTTTAAGCTATTAAAACATGAAGACAACATTGTTCTTCAATTTCCATCCCCTAAAGCGCCTTCTACCATAAGTGAATTTCAGCCCGTTCAAAAGATCTCAAATGTCTTTAAGGAATATTCTGCTTGGGGAAGGATTTTAAAGGCAAGAACACTTGCGGATCTTAATCAGATTATCTGTGACAACCAAATAGGAGATTTTATAAGGATTTCAGAGGCACTTCATGAGAAGAGAATTTCACAGATCGCAGATATGATTAAATCACGGGGTGAAAATACAAAATTAATACTTGTTGCAGGACCTTCCTCCTCCGGTAAAACAACATTTGCCCAACGGCTTTGTGTGCAGTTACGTGTAAACGGAATTACACCATATGTTCTTTCACTGGATAATTATTTTAGGAACAGGGATGAAGTTCCCCTAGATGAATTTGGAAAGCCTAATTTCGAAACTATTGATTATGTTGATATAGAGTTGTTTAACGACCATTTAATAAAGCTCTTGAACAATGAGACCGTTTCAATCCCTACCTACAATTTCCTCACAGGAAAAAGAGAATATAACGGCAATTTCCTGAAACTTGGGCATAACGAAGTTTTAGTTGCCGAAGGCATTCACGGTCTTAATGAAAAGCTTACACCGGCAGTTAGCAGAGAAAACAAGTTCAAGATTTATATTTCTGCACTTACAACTTTAAACCTTGACAAACACAACCGTATTTCAACGTCAGACATAAGATTAATCAGAAGGATAACCAGAGACAGCTTATTTAGAGGAGCTGCTACAACCAGAACCCTTGGTATGTGGCAATCAGTTGCAAAGGGCGAGGCAGAGTATATTTATCCGTTCCAAGAAGAATCCGATGCAATTTTCAATTCTGCTTTGGTTTATGAGATGAGCGTTTTAAAGCAATACGTAGAACCGTTATTGTTCAGCGTTCCAAAGGAACACCCTCAATACACGGAAGCTAAACGACTTATTAAATTTATAGACTCATTTATGGGCGTTCCAAGCAGAGATGTGCCCCAAAACTCAATTTTGAGAGAATTTATTGGTGGGAGTTGCTTTCATACCTAGAGAGTATTCTAACTAGTGGCATGACAATAATTTCGAGCTTGATTTTTTGCCGTTCAAGCCAAGCATCGTTTAAAGAAATTCCTTGACAAAGCAATTTATTAGAGTTTTCTGCTTGAAAATTGCCAGCCAAACATAGACAAAAGAAAAATTCGCCATACGTTACAGCATGTGGTGTTTTGACTGATAGTTGCCTATGATTTTAATGGATTGCGTTAGCTTGAAAATTACCTATAAACTAAAAGGCATAAGTGCGAATACCCTTCCACTTATGCCTTCAAATTTTTCTACTTTTTTAACGGGCTGATACGGATTTTGCTGGCATCAACGCCTGTTTTTCTTGCAACAATATCTTCAATCTGAGCTCTTTCAGCGTCAGATAGGGCTTCTTTATTAACAACTACATCAACTGTATCGTCATCAATACGAACATAAGCGTCGGTGAAACCCTTTGCTTCTATCATTGCTTCAGCTGATGTTTCTTTTTCAATTCTTTTTTGGATATCAAGCATTGCTGCAGCACATTCGCTACGCTCTTCTTTATCAAGGTTTTTATTGCTTAACATGTCAGATAAGATTTCCTTTTGTTTTGCTCTTGCCTGTTCTCTGTCAAGCTTAGCCTGAACAAAATAGACATTTTCTGTCTGACTTGAAACAAATACGGCAGCACCCGGATTATCATTTGCAATATCCTCATCTTCAGAAGTTATGTTTTCCATTCCTTCTGCGGCAGTGCTCTCCTCATCTGTAACTGAAATTGCAATTTCTCCATCAAGCTCAAGCTCTGGAATACTTTTAGCAGTGTTTGAAGAAACATTAAGTACGCTTACCTCATCATTAGGCACAAGAGCCGTTTCTGAGCTTTCAGACATTGCAACTTCAGATTCAGCGTCTGTGATAGACTTGTTGTCAACGTAGTTTAAATACCCTGCAACAGCAATCATGATTACCAGCGCTGTAACAATTACCTGATTTCTTTTAATAACAAACATACTTCTCCTCCTGTTCAATGAAAAATATAATAATTGCTATTTGCTTACTGCTTTCATTTTTAAAACCTGGACTTTATGAGCAGGAACTCCTGTAAGAGCCTGTGCTGATTTTGATAATAAGTCTTTAACGATGGCGTTACCTCCTCCTTGAGCAATGATAATAACACCCTCGATTTTTGGTTCTATCTGTTTTGTAACAAGGGGTTGATTATTTCCGTCTCTATCGTTAATTATAACGTTTTTTCTTTGTACGGATTCTGTTGTTGTAACCCTCTGCGAGCCACTTTCCCCTTCTTTTAGCTCTGATGTTTCTGATATAACATCCTGGGCAATGTCTATTTCGTTTTTATGAATAAGTGTAATTACAACCTTGACCTGACCCACACCTTCCACTTTTGAAAGCGCCTCTTCTAACCGGCGTTCAAGGTCTTTTTCATATGATGATATAATATTTTCATTTCCGGAATGAGAAATAATATTCATTTTCGATGAATCTTCTTTGCTTGAATCATTGTCCATACCTCCCATCCCTTTTCCGAATATTAAAAGAGCAATACCAATAATAAAAATGACAAATATTTGTTTTTTTGCCTTTGGATCAATCTTTTTAAAGCCATCAAAAAATTTGTTCACCTTTAGTCACTCCTTTTTCTTTTGTACTGTAATATATATATTATCATCAGACAAATTATAGAAGTCCGAAAAATAATTTTTTAATGAATCGGCAATATTTTCGTTTTGATTCAAGCTGGAATCAGCGTTTCCAAGCATAATATTTTTAAACATTATTTCTTCTTCATCCTCCTTTAACAATGTTAGACTTAGGTCTGTTATGCTTCCGAAGTTCTTTTCGTTTTTATCTTCGCAAACATTAATCTCCAAATCACTAAATTCATCTTCATTTAATCCAAATCGTGATAAAAGGATATTTCTTGTCTTTTCTTCCAGTTCATTTTTATGCGCAGACAAAACCAATTCAACCTGCTTTGACTCATAATAATCCTTTTCTTTTGAAAGAGACGCTCCTTTTGCAGTTAGCTGTGTCCATAAGAAACTATCCGTATAATTATTTCCCCCAACTCCAAGCCTTGAAGTAACTACTGAAATAGGGTTAATAAGAGCGCTTATGAGCATAAGTCCCATAACAAAGTTAATGAACTTTTTAAATGTATTATCAGGAGATATGATATGTACTAATGCACTCAGAACCAAAAGGAAGATTATTGACTTTATAAATTCACCTATTAGCTCAATCATTTAAATCCTCCTCCTTAACCTGTTCCAGCCATTATGACCATCATTACTAAAATAACAAACATTACAGCAGTACAAAGAACGGAAAGAATCAAAAGTCCAATGAAGTTTGCAGTTGAATCAATACAGTTAACAATTCTCTCATCACATACAGGCTGAATTATTGCAGCCACAATTTTATAAACTATAAACATAACCGCCATCTTGATTACAGGTGCAAAACAAAATGCGCCTATGAATATTAGACTGCCTACGGATACACCATTTTTAACAGCATTTGACCAATAAAAAACTGAATCAACAGCACCCGTTAGTGCATCACCAACAACAGGTATTGCTCCAACTGCCATTTTAGTTCCCTTGGTTAGAAATCCACCTGCAATAGGAGCACTTACTCCCTGTATTGTTACGACTGTCCCAAGGAGAGCCATCATACTTTTAAGCGAAACCTGAATACCATCATCAATCAGGTTTGCCATTTTTTCCAGTACTTGCTTTGGCATTATGAAATTAACTATTTTAAGCAAACCACCTAGTACAACTACATAAAGCACAATATCTTTTATAACAACAGTGATAACTTCAATTGCTCCTATTGCAATGGGCTGAAATGCAAAGGAAGTCCCATAGCTGCCTGCGCCCATTAAAAGGGCAATAAATAACGGAAGTAGCGCCTGCATAAAATCAGCCATTTGTGTTATTACATTCTTAGTAATACCAAATGCTTCATTAAATGAAAGCAATAACGATACAACCATGGTTACATAACAAATATAAAAACCCAGTTCACCAATTGCACTTCCGGAAAAGGAGTTATCCAAGTTCTTAAGAAATGCCGCAAGCAGTGCAATAACTATGATATTCCTGATATGGTCAATATTTCCGCTTATTCCGGAAAACAACCCCTTAACAAGAATCTCCAAAAGCCCTGAAAGGGAAATGTCTAAATTTCCTTCCATTGCTTCCCTTGATAAAGTTTCAAGATCAAGGTCATTATTATTGCTTGTTTCATCGCTTTTATTTAGAATATCCTTTGCCTGTTTATTGTAATTTTCTATATTCAGTACCTTAAACTGTTCATTTATAATCTGTTCATCTGTGACTGTGTCAGAAGCAAAACAATATGTATCAAAACATATTAATAAAACAAATAGAAAACAGAATATTTTTTTCATTTGCATTGTCCTTCACTTTAATGTGATTTCTATAGCTAATTCAATTGAAAATCGGCTGTAGCAAACTTGTTTGTGTAAGACGATT
>CAZTAY010000075.1:0-14253 GCA_964611655.1 uncultured Eubacteriales bacterium | reverse complement strand
GGAGGCTCGGAGGAACACAGGTTCATGTTCTTTCTTGCACAGGAAGCTATGAAAATTACAGCTAGGCTCAACACTGCTTACCATGATCCAGAAGAAATCTGTGCTCTCATGTCAAATCTGACTGGTAAGCCCATAGATGAAAACTTTAGCATGTTTCCACCCTTTTACACTGACTGTGGAAAGAACATACACTTGGGCAAAAATGTATTTATTAATTCCGGATGCCGCTTTCAAGACCAAGGCGGTATCACCATTGGTGATGGTTGTCTCATTGGACATAATGCTGTACTTGTAACTTTAAATCACGATATTAACCCAGATAATAGAATATCTATGATTCCGGCACCCATCGTCATCGGTAAAAACGTATGGCTTGGTGCAAATGTAACAGTTCTGCCGGGAGTTACCATAGGGGATAATTCAATTATTGCCGCAGGTGCAGTGGTTACTAAGCACGTACCGTCTAATGTGATTGTTGGAGGCATTCCAGCAAAGTTTATCAAAGTTGTCCAAGGATTGTTTGAGTAGTTAAAAATGATTCTAACAGTAAAGTAATTTACGAGTGTTCAGACGTAACGTTCTTCAAATAAGTCCTGATAAACCCTACCATATACGCTTTGGTTTAGTTGAACAAGCAAAGAGAGAAATAGCTGGTCTTTATTACAGTGATACAAATGCTATTTATAGGAACACAGTATTTGTGGAATACAAGCTTTTAGGCACATAGAAAGCATATCAGTATGAAAAGGTTTTTATAGCCTTCCGGCAGTGAAAACAAAAACAGCCGCCAAGATCTAAAGACGGCTGTTTTTTTCTAAAAGGTTTTAATGGAAAAAGTTGTAAATACTTTCAAAGTAAGAACAGATTTTAATTTAGAATAACCCTTTTATCGCTTTAATCAGATTCTGCTAGTATTTAATTGGGCTACACACTATTTTAGTATAGACAGATTACAAAGTATCTAATGGAGCAGACCAAGTACCGTTTGTGACGAAGCGAGGGTAGCGTCTGTAAACATTTACAAGTCTAAGTAACCATACCATCATTGAGATAGCGCTGTTTTAAAAGAATCAAACATCATTTCAGAATATTTTCTATGTTACTATCTATAAAATCATACCATTTGGAGGAAGGTTTCTCGTATTGCTCCTTCATAGCTACCATATACTCATCCTCTGTAGCACTATTCCCATTAACAAAATAATAAACAGTATGGTTATTATTTGCATCGTAATTAGATTTACTGTATGTTATATCGTCAATAGAGTAAGCATTTTTTGTGAACTTAATTGTGCCAAATCCACTGTCGGTTGCGCCACTGGAAAACGTAAAGGTTCCGTCCGACTTCAATTCCGTAAAGAAGTAGCCAAATTCAGTTTAGCATTGATTTAAATATTTTTAATATCTATTGACATAGTATCTACTAAGTGTTACGATATAGTAGTAGTTAGTAGTACTTAATAGTGTTTGGAGAGATGCGATTGGATAATCTAACTGAAATGTTAAAAGGCGTATTAGAGGGATGTGTTCTCGAAATCATCAGCCGTGAACAAACCTACGGCTATGATATCACTAGAAAACTAAATATACTCGGTTTTACTGATGTTGTGGAAGGAACTGTTTATACGATACTGGTACGGCTTGAAAAAAACAAGCTAGTTGAAGTAGAAAAAAAGCCTTCCGATATGGGGCCTCCACGAAAGTTTTTTTCTCTTAATGACGCTGGACAGGAAGAATTACGCAAGTTTTGGGAAAAATGGAACTTTGTTGCTTCTAAAATAAATCAATTAAAGGAGAAATAGAGATATGTCTGATTTTTTAAATAATTATTTTAACATCAAGAAGATGATTGAAGAAAAAAAAGAATACAAGCAACAAATGGAAAGGGTAGAGGCAATGCCAAAGGATTATCAATTTGTTTTCAAAAAAATCCAGAGCCACTCTTGGATGTTTGCGACAGGAAGCGGTTACGATATGATGAAAATTCATTATGACTTAATAGAGCTCTTTGAACAAGGTGTGGCAAGCGGTAGAAATGTTTTAGATATAACAGGAGATGATGTTGCCGCATTTTGTGAAGATCTTCTGAAATATGCAGAAACTTACAAAGAAAACTGGAAGGAAAAGTTAAACCGTGAGATTCACGAAAAGTTAGGGGGAAAATAAATTGAGCGCCAACAACGCAGCAATTGTCGTAGAGGGCTTGACGAAATCTTTTAAGGAGATTTCAGTCTTAAAGGGTGTGGATTTTGAAGTTGAGAAAGGCAGCATTTTTGCTCTGCTTGGAAGTAATGGTGCAGGTAAGACTACTGCAATAAAAATACTCTCAACACTATTAAAAGCAGATGGTGGCACTGCAATAGTCAATGGCTTCGATGTACTCAAGAATCCAGATAATGTACGACAGTCCATCAGCTTAACAGGGCAATTTGCTGCTGTGGATGAAATACTCACAGGACGTGAAAATCTTGTGCTGATGGCGAAGCTGCGACACCTAGACAATCCTAAAAAGATTGCTGACAGCCTGCTTAAGCAGTTTGTTCTGACCGACGCTGCCGACCGTAGAGTGTCAACCTATTCTGGTGGTATGCGCCGCAGAATTGATATAGCTATGAGTTTAATAGGAAACCCTCCTATTATATTTCTTGACGAGCCTACTACAGGACTTGACCCAGAGGGACGCCTTGAAGTGTGGAAAGTGATTAAAGAACTATCCAATAGTGGGACAACAATTTTTCTCACAACACAGTATTTGGAGGAAGCTGAACAACTAGCCAATCGAATAGCAATTCTGCACGGGGGGCAAATAATCGCAAACGGCACTATGGAGGAACTCAAAAAAATGTTTCCGTCCACAAAGGTGGAGTATGTAGAAAAACAACCGACTTTAGAAGAAATATTCCTTACCATTATCCTTAAAAAAGGGGGCAAATAAAATGGAACGCCTAAAAAATCATTTCTTTAGCGACATGTTCGTTATGGCCGGACGATCTATGAAACACACAACTCGTAGCGTAGATACCATTATAACAACAGCACTTATGCCCGTCGCTATTATGCTCCTTTTTGTTTATGTGTTGGGTGGTGCAATACAAACAGGGGTTGACAATTATGTGAACTATCAACTGCCGGGTATCTTTCTAATTACAATTTCAAGCGGTATTGCATACACAGCTTTTAGACTGTTTACCGACAAGCAGCGTGGCATTTTCGAAAGGTTTCACTCTATGCCTATCGCACGTTCAACGCCACTTTGGGGGCATGTTCTAACTTCGATCGTTTCCAATATACTTTCGCTAGTGATCGTAACATTAGTTGCATTACTGCTGGGCTTTCGTTCATCCGCAGGGATTTTTGATTGGCTGACTATTGCAGGGATATTGACATTGTTTACATTGGCATTGACTTGGGTGGCCGTTATAGCTGGGATAGCTGCAAAAACGCCGGATGGAGCGAGTGTGTTTTCTTATCCACTTATTTTCTTGCCTTTTATTAGCTCGGCCTTTGTACCTACAGAAACAATGCCGACAGTCTTGCGTGTCTTTGCAGAAAACCAACCAGTGACATCAATTGTGAATACCATAAGGGCGTTACTTGAAAAGCAGCCAGTGGGCAATAATATCTGGATTGCAATTGGATGGTGCATGAGTATTACGGTGGTAGCATATTTCTTAGCTATAAAGATGTACCGTAAGAGAATATAGACATAGTGGGATAATTAGAATGGGTATTCTGTCAGAGCGTAATAGCAAAAGCTGAACCAGTCCTTAACATATACAATATATAGTAACCTCAATTGTTCTGTCCTCAATTTAAGCAGGAATCACTAATCTAAGATACATTAAATTGAAATGTCGCATATCAAAGAATAAGCCTCAAAGACACAGGTCTAAAGCCGTGATAGTCTCGATAAATCACGCTTTATCGGCTCTCTTTTATGATATTAAAGCAAATCGTAGAAATCGTACATAGGTATTTCAACTTTGATGTACTACTGAAACACTATTTCACAGCTCATTGTATTCTAGGATGAAACCTGGAATCACAATGTGGCAGGCATTAAATGCATAGTACCTTCGCCTTGTATTTGCATGATTAATCTAAAATCATTAAGTCTTACAGTGAACCTTAAAGGTCAGTGTGGATGAAGAATTTTTTTCTCTTTAACGAGAAAGGCAAGTAGCTAGGTTGTCGCAGTCAAAAGAATTCGTTCAAACAGTGTGATGTAACCAGCGATTGTAAAGGTTAAAGGAGACTGATATGAGATTATAAGTTGGAAACGTCACAAAAATTTCTTTGATATATTGGGATATATTGTTATCTTTTAATGTAAACTTGAATCTCATATTTCCATTGCAGTATGCCTGTAATAACAACTAATTGAACTACAAATTCTGTTTCAACACCGTATTCCATTTTTGCACATGTCTTCAAATTCTCCAATACACTTTCCTTATCAGCTTCATTACAGTTGCTACAGATGTATCTTCCCTCCGGGAGGGTTAATAAGCTGGGAACATCAACATGATTTATACATAGAGCAAACAGTTTAGATAAACCATTATAAGTATAGATACCAGCCATATCTTCAAATGCAAAAGAACTTCTAACTTTCTCGTCTAACTGACTATAAAAGTTCACATGGTAATTCCAAAAGTTATCGACAGACGGTTGGTACAATGTATCTGAAAGCAGAATAACACGCTTTGGGATTTCTTTAATTATTGTGCCTGTAATATCCTGCCGTAATGATAATTTACATTCATAGTCTTTCCTTGCCCTCTGTATTCTTATTTTAGCTTGTTTTAGTTGCGCCATTCTTTTGTCAGCAGTATCCTCAGCTTTTTTAAAAAAATCAACAACCTTTTCAAGGTCATTGTACATAAAGGCATTTTTGATTTCAGCTAAAGGTATTTCCATATAGCGTAGCATTTGAATAATGTTTAGAAGTATAATATCTGTCTTGGAATAATAACGGTAGCCTGTCCACTCGTCTTTATAACTTGGTTCCACCAAACCAATTCTATCATAATGACGTAATGTTTCGGTTGTCATATTGGCCGATTTTGCCGCTTCACCAATTGAATAAAAATTTTTCATCTTCAACACGCCCCTTGACTTTTGTGTTACACAAAGGTTTATAATCATTTTAGCATAAATTTTAAATGGCTTCAACACTCAAAGAATGAAAGGGGTATACTCATAATGATAGAGCTGTCAAGTGTAACCAAACAATATGGTGAATCACAAATTTTAAAGAACATAACCTTGTCTATCAATACACCTGGGATATATTGTCTACTCGGTAGAAATGGAGCAGGAAAAACCACTCTAATGAAATCAATAGCAGGGTATCAGAATGTTTCTAATGGTATAATTACTGTAAACGGTAAGAAGATTACTACGGCCGCTATGGATACTGGTGTTAGTTATATTGAAAATTTTGCTAAGCATTTTAATCTTCCCGTTTATAAACTACTTCGTATTGCTGGAGAGCTTAACCCGTGTTACGATTTTGATTTTGCAAATGATATGATGGAAAACTTTGAACTCAACGGCAAGAAGAAATTTAATCAACTGTCTTTAGGCATGAAAACAATGGTATCTACCATAATCTGCCTTTCAAGTAATAAAGATGTCATTCTTCTTGACGAACCTGTTCTTGGTTTCGACGCTATTATGCGTGTGCGTTTTTACGAAATGCTCACGCAAAGTTATCGAAAGCACCCTCGAATTATCATAGTATCTACCCACATTATAGAGGAAATCACTAAGTCTATCGAAAAGCTAATTATCATTGACAAAGGAACGATCAAGTTTTTTGATACCTTAAAATCCATTGAAGAAAAGTCTTATAGCATTAGCGGTACTAAGCAAAATGTTAAAGCAACAGCGATAGGCCTTAATGTGATTGCTCAAACCACCGTCGGGGGGCTAGTAACAGCCTACATTTTCGATTATCCACCGAAATGCAAAGAGTCGGTAGAAATTGAAAAAGTATCCTTGCAAGACTTTTTTATTCAAATGGTTGGTAATAAAGGGGGGAAAATAAAATGAAATCGACAGTTGCAGTAATTAAGCGTTTGTTTGCAAGTAACCGCGTCATATTTATTATAACAGCGGTAGTCATGTTGGCGGCTACTACTTCTGCGGATTCAGAGTTTGCATTAAGTCGAGGGAATTACGCTTGGTTGCTTGCGCTTATGACCCCGTTTATTTTTGTGTTTTATGATTATTTGAAACTTATGTACTTAGGCAGCAGTAAAAAAGATTTCTATCGTGGAAGTATGATAAGCTATTGTGTTATTGCTGTACTTATCTCAGTTATAAACACGGGCATATTTGTGTTAATAGATTCACAAAACCAAACACAAATTGTTATTAACTTAATGCAAGTATGCGGATGGACACAGAATGGTATAGTCGTTGCTATGCTTCAACAAGCATTTTTCCTACTGTTAGCTATGGTTTCATTGCATACAATACTATTTATGCAGACAAATTGGTATGGTTGGCTTACTGATATTATAATTGTTGCTATTATTTGTATCTTCACACCCATTTCGCCGCTACGCACTCTGTTAGCTGGATTTTTTAAAATTATAATGTTTAATTCTAATGCCTTGCTACATATTGCTGTATGCTTGGTAGGCAGTATTGTTATAATTTCTGCTGGAATGGCAGTGCTAAAAAGAAAAACACTTTAAGGGGATAAGAGAATGAAAAAATTTGTTTGTAAACGTTTGTTTAGATTTTCAGTGCTTACTCTAATTTGCATCATTATAACAGGTTGTTCCTCAACACCTGTTACCTATGAGGAAAAAAAATATACGGTTTCTGCCACAGATATAGACACTATGACTATCGATGTATCTGATAGAATAATTGAACTTTCTCAGTCCACAGACGATCAGGTTCATATTGTTTATTATGAAAGTGAAAATGAGTTTTACAATATTGAACTTTCTGACAGCAAAGAATTTAAAATGGTTTGCGAGTATAACAAAGCATGGACTGATTATGTTGGCTTCAAGTCTGCTAAAAAAGACCGTACCATAAAAATACAGATACCAAACGCTTCCATCAACAACCTTAATTTGATAACCTCAAATGAGGATATTACCATACCCCCAATTACATTAACGGGGTCGGTAAATATTAAACTTAATGAAGGTAATATTTTTCTCAATCAACTTAGCGTAGGAAATACCGCAAGACTAGAAGCAAAAAACGGTAATATTAGCGGCACAATCGTAGGTGATTATAATGATTTTGCGATTACCAGTAACGCAAAGTCTGGAAAAAACAATTTACCCGCAGATAAAAAGAACGGAATTAAAAACCTTTATGTCTATACTTATAATGGAGATATTTCATTGGAAATAGGGGAGTAGTTTTCAATATATTTTTTTTTATTACGATTAATGACTGCTGTTTCTCGATACTTATCCATCCAATAAGTACATATAAATTTCTGCGCCAGATTGAAGGCTTATGTTCGTGCAAGCGTTATTTACTTTAGCATCATTTGACTTTCCTACATGGTATAGACGAAAGGGGAAGAAGTTACAGGCCTTGCGTGAACCCTCAATCCAATTCACCCAAAAACTACATATGTATCCAGATGCCTATTTGGGCTACATTCATGAATAAAGTTTCTTGTTTTTCATTAGGAAAAACTCCAATACTAACAAAACCGCATATGTAAGCAAAGTAGAACGCGTAAAAAGATATCCTGTGTCAACCAAAGGGGTGTACTAATAGCTAAAAATACTAACAATAGTATTATGAAATGCACTTCTACTTTCATTTTGCTCCTAGACAATTTGAATGTAGCCATGTCTTGTGCTTTGGACATTGCGAAATCCGTTTATGAAAACTTTTCTATCTATTTGGCTGAATATATCCTGCCTTCAGAGGAATTGTTGTGAACATAGGCAGTTTTGTTGCGATTCTGGATTGTTCTGTTTTGTACATAGAAGCCTTGCTAATAAGTATTGGATTATTTTTCATGCTACTGAATGAGTTTACCATACTCGTAGTGGGGCTCATTGATGTGGGCACACCTTTGGTTTTGTCAAATCAAAGCTGTGTCTGGTCATCTAAAGACCTCCTCCTTCAGCATATTGCCGACAATTGCAACGGTGTTCCAATACACCTTGTTTATGTGCCAGCTGGGAGTAATGCTTTTTAAAACACTACACTAAAACTTCTACTATTTTCAATTTAAATAAAATTTTTATATCAGCTCCGAATCAAAACGTACTTTTCATCAATTACAGGCACTTCTTGATCATCAGATGCAAGGGGCATATTAAAAATATTTTGCAATATCCTGATCGGAAAAATTAATATCGGGCTTAATTAAAACATTTCGTGAAAAAGGAAAAATAAAGGGATTTATTTGATTTGATACAAATCTTTTATTGCGTTCAAAGTAAGGGACTCCTGTGATAAAACTTGGCAAAGGCATTTCACCACTTGATAAATGTGCAATAATATTCTGATATAAATCTGATACAAAAATAAAATCTGTTTAAATATAAGATTGGATTTCCATTAAATCTTTTACTACGATTGCGTAGTCAACAACCCGTGCATGGGATGTTTCATCTCAATGAAAGGTTGATCAGTATAATCCTCCCAAGCAATAAATAAAACATTAATCTGTTTTGGTAAGTTCGATTGAGGAAATTTTTATTTGCATCATCTAAGAAATTCTTCACCCGAATGCTTGGAGATGGCATTTGATTGGGTAATCTGGCTTTCCAATAGATCTGGTATCAAAACGAGTTACAATCTTGAATTCATCTAGTTTAGCGTTCAATTTATTTCAATAGGTACTTAAATTTGGCGTTTTTACTTCGATATTATATATTGCACCTTTAATTTCTATAGAAAATTCAACATTTTTATTACTGTCATCACGCAACTTAGGCTCGTATCGAAATGATTCAGGAATCTCACTTTGCTTAATAAACGAATTATAATTCGAATAATGAAGCTATTAGCGAATGTTTGTTAAAACTGATTTTGTCTGCAGCAACCAGTTTGTTTTTTTATGAAATCCGTATATACAAGCTTATTTATTTTATGAAGAATTTCCAGCGTTTCTTCAAGGTGCATTAAAAAGTATTAATCCAAAACTAGTGTTTATACTTCTGATATGCTTCAACAATTGTATGGTCTTTAGAGCAGTTTTGAATAAGATTTATTATATGCTTCATAGTATCACCTTTTCTAATTTAACTTCAAAATTTAATGTCGATCATAGCTTCACCTTATTGCTATCATTATGATTAGTGCAGCAGATGCTTATCATTTTTAGAACTGATAACATTTTCTTACCCGCTATTTAGAGCTTTTTGTATTTTCTCCCGCTCGATGCTTCCATTGGAAGGTAATCTCAA
The DNA here is from genome assembly GCA_964611655.1 of uncultured Eubacteriales bacterium. Taxonomy (GTDB): domain Bacteria; phylum Bacillota; class Clostridia; order Lachnospirales; family CAZTAY01; genus CAZTAY01. The sequence continues at coordinate 4,843 of CAZTAY010000075.1, read as the reverse complement.
TATTGGTACTCCATATGTCTTCAAAATTTTATCTTTTAGTGCATCGCGGCGTAGCTGCTCAGGATTATTTTCATGAAAAGCAAAGCCATCTACTTCAATCACAAGAGCGCAAGCCTTATCCAGCCTATAGAATACGACAAAGTCAAGCGATGCCCTATTGTTTACAAAGCTTAGTTCCTCATCGTCAAGCAAGTCTACAGTATCTAATAAATTTCTTAGTAGCATTCCATGCACAAAACTATACCGATTATTTTGTGGCTCTGAGAGGATTTCCTCCAGAAGCACGCGTAAAGCTTCCTCTGATTTGTACCGTGCATTTTGGTTCATTCTTGCTTTAAGTGGAGCCAGCTTATCGGAATACTGTTGGTAGAGCAAGTCAAAGACTGACACGACTTTACTCTCAATCACATTCTCATCAAGTGTGTTATATTGGATGTAACGAATTAAATCACCAATATCTTTGCCTCTCTTGAAAAAAAGAGTGTGGTCTGTTATTAGCACAAATTGCCTTATGGCTCTGGATACCGCTACATTGACCATCTGCGGATCATCAACAAAATTAAGACCTATCTGACCCTCCCGAGTGTTATCCAGGACAGTAGACATAATCATAATATCTTTTTCTCGACCTTGGTATTTATGTACCGTATCACTTTGGATACTTCTGGGTAGCAGTTGCCCTGCCTTATCGGCCTGCTTTCGATAAGGAGTAACAAAACCAATTTTATCTTGGTCCTCTAGGATGTTGGGGTTTTCCAAAATCTCTTCTATAATTACATCTAGCTCTCTCTGATTATAGTTACCCGTTTTTTCGCCTCTTGTAACTCGCCTCATATGATTTCCTTCGGCAGTTTTGTAAAGCACTAAAGGACAATCTCCTAAATCCGAGCTAGTATATGGGATTAGCTCCCCATCATAGTATTTCTGATTACAAAATTAAATAATTTGGGGATGACATCTATAATGTTCTCTCAGAATTTCGCGGGGCAAGCTGCTTCCATATAGGCTTATAATTGATGACAAGATATTATGCTGAAAATAGTCATATACTACATCTAAAGGGATCGTATTTAGTAGCGGCTTAATTTTTTGATCAGTAATTTGGGGAAGTTGCTTCACATCACCCACTATAATTACATTACGGCAACAGGAAAAAGCCAAAACACCGGTTAGGATATCAACTTGAGAAGCCTCGTCGATAATAACATAATCCAAGAGATAGTTTTGTGGTATGGAGCGGAGCAATGCGTGTGTAGTACTAAGAATGACAGGAAATGCCTGAATAAATTCTTCAAACCGAACTTTGAAACTCTTTTTTGTAAAGTCCGGAGCTTTTAGTTCACTATGGCTTTGGTGTAGACATTTTCGGAACAATTTTTCAGAATACTGTTGGTGTTCATTAATCAACACTTCAAATGAAGCATTATCTAATTGGCTTTTCATTTCAGCAAGTTGACTTTCTAAATTTTTAATTTGCTGCCGGTAGAATTCCCTCTGAAGTGATAATAAGATTGATAGCTCTTGTTGTTGCAGTTTTTTATAATCGAATACACCATATTTAAACAGCAGTTTGAGCCTATATAGAAGGTTACTAGAGTGATTTTTCTCTTTTGCCCATGAAGTATCAGCCAGAAAGGAAATAATACGTTCTGGCGTTGCCTTGAACAGGGGAAGTTTGCTTATTTCATCAACTTCCTGACGGGCATAATACTCCTCAAAATGTGCTTGTTCCAAAGTCCAAGCTCTAAGCTCCTGGCAAAGCTGTGCTCGTTTTCGATCAGTTTTCAATAGCTGACTTAGCTTAATATTGAGCGTCTCAATATGATGAAATAACTCTACTCTCTGCTCTTTGCATTCCCAGCCGTCTAACTGGGCAACAGGCATGTTAGCAAAGAATCTATCTTGATTACTTTTTTTACCTAACAAAGCTGTTAGAAAGCCATAACCTTCCTTGGCCATCTTTTCAATAATGTTCTTGACGGCCTCGTTGTTATTTGATACAACTGCAACGCTTTTTCCTTGAACAGCTACGAGGTTTGCAATCAAGTTCAGTATTGTTTGCGTCTTGCCGGTGCCTGGTGGACCTTCAATTACAGAAATTGAGTGGGTGAGTGCTTTTTCAAGTGCTGCTTTCTGACTTAGATTGAAGCGGAAAGGAAAGATAATACTGTTAGTGTCAGGTGTACGTATTTCAATTTTCTGTCGGTTTAAGTAACGGGACAGCACACTTTCCGGATGAACAAAGTTAAGCTGCTTCATCTGCTGTTTCAAAAAAGCTTCTTCCTCTGGTTTTTCAGTGGTGTATTGAGAAATATCCCTTAAGTAAGCCAATATCTCTTGAGCATCTTGGTTACGTGCATTATCTTCACTTACTGAAAATTGATGACGACAGATTGTAATAGGCTCATCATTGTGCTTTATAATCCTTATATGTGAACCAAAATCAAGAATTAGCTTTGATTCATAAACAGGGATGTTATTAATATATGCAACTCGACCGTTTAACTCAATCACTTTAGGGTGCTGAAGAATAGTGATATCTCTTTTATCATACGTGTAAGTACGGTTGCCTTTGAAGGTAACAAACACTTTACTATTGTTGCTGTTTTTGATACTAGTTATATCCTTTGTTTTATCTATACCTTTTGCAAAAACCATCACTGACATTAAATCCATGCTCTCTATATCCTTTACCAAAAAAATGTAAGTGAATTGTGTTCACCTTGACAATGGAATCAATTTGGAGCATATGCTAACCTAACCTTGCATTCCAGTTTATCCTCACAAATCTGTTCCATTTCCGCCTTTTCATCCTTACTAAGGCGCATACAAACAGCCTCGTCTACCTGAATGATCCATAGCGTCTTAGTATGACGCAGCATCTGCATATCCTCAAAACGCTTAAAGGGAATCGCCAAGATATTACGCCCTGCTTCCTTATCGGTATAGCAACCCTTGGCAATGATACTGTTTGGCTTCTCCACTACTAACACAGCCTTACGGCGGTTTTCATATAACTCCCTAAAGTAAGATATAATGTTGCTGAGATTGACCTGCCTTTTTCATCGGTATTAAGAGAATCGCTTTTATTATGACAGACTTTTAGGAGTAATCATGTAAATCTGGAGAATCATTTCCATAAACAAATCCTTGCGGTTATCATCTGTTATGATGTTCCAGCCATATTGATGCATTTTTGCTACTTCTGAGTCGCTCATGTCTGAAACTTTCTTCATTCTATAATTAAATACTTTGTGTATCTTAATAAATTCACGTGATAACTTGGTCAAATTATCTTCTTAGATTTTGCTATTTGGGATTTGAGATTTTTTAGGTTGCTTTTTAATAGGCGATATTCAGTATGAGGAAAAGGCATCCATTCCTTTTCATATAGCGAAAGTTTTTCTCTACTGCTAAATATTCCAAAAGCTTTTATGATAAGTCTTGCAAGATTTATAAATGAAATTTCTAGTTCGAAATATTTTTCTTCAACATCTTTATAAAGAGTTTCTCCTTCAAACGGAAGCATATATGATTCTTTCTTTGTATGATAGACCTCAATTTTGGCTAAATCTTTGTCTTTGATAACATGAATTATGTTTGCACCAGGTTCATCATGCCAACAGAGCCAACAATCACCTGCTTCTACATTACACAATTCTGCAATGTTTTGAAGTAGTATACGTGGAGCATCATTCGACATGTAGTAAGAATTTGTAATGACTACAGAGTCTGCCTCTGAATTGATTGCCACTTCAATCCAACCAGCTTGGATATAAGTGATTTCAAAGCTGAAATGCATTTGCCAATCCTCTCAATTCTCATACTAATAAATTAAGGCTAACAATTATTCCATAATAATATGTTAAACCTTACATCAGATATTGTCAATCAAAGTAGTGAATAATAAAAATGGCACAGCCAGACATAAACTATTTCCTTATTAACAATTACCTCAGCACAAGACTTAATGATATTCATTGCTTAAACCCATGCAATTTGATCAGATACCTTTAAAGCTCTCGGTTATATTTTTTGACTTTGCCATTTTTGTGATAATTGTAATAAGTTTTTGTTTGCCTGAATTTCAATTTTATATAGATGTTTGTTTAACTCACATGAAGTACAGGATTTTTCTATTGGATTTCAGATATCTTCTTCGAAGCCGTCCTTATTTGCCAATAATGTAATTCTCATTTTAAGGTAGTAACAAATCAGGCAGATAATAAACTCAATGCCTTGGTAAAAGTAGTTTCAACCTTCTAACACGCCTAACCATTTTAAGATTTTAATTCCATCCTGTAGCCCTTTACAGTACTTAGATTTTCTGTTGGCTGTCAAAACATTTTATAGCAAAATCTTTTTACTAGAACTGTGTGAGCAAGGACAAATTTCCATCAATGGACTAAGTTGCATTTCAGGTATGGCCAATTTGACAATCAAGGATATTTTCTATATCGGAGCAAAAATCCCGGTATTGTACAATTAAAAGCTGTGCGATGGATTGAATATTACTCTTGCCGATTTCTTCTCGACAAGCGAATTTGACACCTTGGAACAGGAAATAAAATAGCAAAACTAAAACACATCCTCTACGATTTCACTACTGGCAAGCAATGCCTGTGGTATACCACACGCATTTTTGCCGCTTGTTGGGACGTGTCCCAAACTCTCTGGAAATGTGCAAATGCACATTTCCTTAACGCACCTAAACTTGCTTGCTACGGTCTGCCAGACTTGCCGTCCGTTTCCCTACTTTTGCGTAAACTCTGTCTTACAGTTTTATCGATTTTACCTCACGGTTTAACGCATGTGCGTATCTCATTGTCGCTAAAGTTCTTCC
>CAZTAY010000074.1:0-14317 GCA_964611655.1 uncultured Eubacteriales bacterium | reverse complement strand
TAATTGGTAATTTTTATTGCAATCAGTATAATTATTGAAAAATATGGAAAAAATTCATCATAAGAATATTATTCAGATTAACGGAGGTATTTTTATGGATGATAATAGAGTTATTATGATAAGAGGTAATCAATCACAATGGTATGACCAAGCCATTTTTATACTTAAAAAAGATGCTAAGCCTAGTACAATGCCAGTTAGCATCGTACGTGAAGCAGAAAAAATAATTAATGATTACATGGTAAAGCATACAAACAAGCTAAGTAATATTGCTCAAAAGGCGTACAATGATGTTAAACCACCTCAAACTCAAAAACGCCCTGCTCCTCCACCGCCTGTATCAAAGGGAAAAAATACAGCTTCAACCATTTTCTTGCAGTTTTGTTTGATAACCAGCATTTTTCTTGTTTCTATACTGCTTTTTCAGATTTTTGCACCTTAGAGCCTGTCTAAATTCTCTCTTTAGGCACAATTTTTGTTTTGCAAGTGATTTTGCGCACGATAATACGAATAAAAAAAGACGGCGTAATGGAGATTTGGATAGACTCTTAACTTAGGTTATATTGTAGACAAACGATCTTGGGAAACTTTCGAGAAAAAGTTTCCCAAGATCGTTCAAAAGCTTTGATTAGAAATTCTTTGCTTCTTTCTTATAAGAAAGAAGTGGGGTTTGGGGCAATGCCACAAGGTTTTTGTCAATTGTCGACAGCCTGACCTAAGTTCGATTGGACTTAGGTCATTTGGTTTTTCAAAAAGATGTTTTCATCAATCTATTGATTACGTCAATATGTTATAGGCCTAGAATTGTTCAATAGGATATAAGGGTAAGTAATTAAGTTCTTTGTCGCCTATAAAGAAGATTCCAAAACTGCCTCCGTAATTTAGGAGGTTTGACGGCACGGAAAAGCAAATATCTCTTGTTATTTCAGATTTAGCCGGTATTAACTCTCCTTGTTCAAGCTTGCCGGTCATGTCAATTTGATTTGGTAAATATCCCATTCCCGTTTTAAAATCATATAGGAATACATAGAAATCATCGTCTTTTTCACTATTTATATAAATATTCTTTTCTTCTGCTCCTCTGTTCTTAATTGTCACATTAAGTATAAGGAAGAAATTATCCATAGAGGAAAGATATAATAAACTATCGTCAGTTGCACTATGCACTTCATAATCCAGATTAGTGTAATGAAACGTAAAATGTAGATCATCCCTGTCCAAGCCCTGGAAGAAAGTCAATTTTTTATAATCTTTAGTCATTTTTGTAAATGGAGAAAATGCTCTTTCGTTTACCATGCAAATGTTTTTTCCATGATATTCTTCAGGTATTTCCTTGGTTATTCCAAGAATCTCTCTGGTGGAGGGATCGTCAATATTATAAACAGGATAATCCTCCGGTTCTTGCGCTGCTTTTGACAGTTCTTTGTAATTAACTGTTAAATAATTTGGTTTTACGTAATTAGAACTATATGTATTGTTTTGGGATTTATTGAAATACATGTATATCAGAAAAACAACGATTGCAAGAAAACACGTTATAATGAATACTACATCAGTTCTTTTAAAATACTTAAAATAAAACTCATTGGACTTAATAATATTATAAATTTCATGTATTTCAATAAACCTTGGTCTCTTCTTTAAAACAGATTTTGCTGTAATTCGTGCTGATTTTAAATCACCAACATGGAAAAGTGCAATTGCTTTTATGGCTGACAACCTATAATCCTGATCATAAATCTCATTAGCTTTTTCACAAGCTTCTAATGCTAATTCATAATTTCCTTGACGCATTTCTACATATGCATTAAAGCGGAAATGGCAATAACTTTCATATAATTCTCTACTAAGATAAAATGGCAGGCTTTCTTTATAATTCAAGAAATTTTTTGTTTCTAGCATGACTTTCCACTTAAAATTATCACATGTTTTTAGGTCTAATTGTTCATCTAGGGAATACCAAATCGTATTCGAGAGTAAATAATGTTGGTTAAGAAAATTAATTATAATATTGTAGTTATAATCGTTTTTGTCTAAGGGAAAGTAAACATATAAACTTTCCCATTTTTTTATATTTTGTCTTGTTGAAGTTTCTGAGTAAATGGCTTGCAATTTGCTTAGAATAAAGCTTTCGTATTCAAATATTTCATCTGGTTTTTCTGAAATCTGTTGAGGGTTTTCATAACTTTTTAAGTCAGGGTTTTCCATCTCATTTTTAAGTGTATCTTCAAAATGGAAGTCTGAGTTTTGAACTTCTGGTTTTTCTGTAATCTGTTGAGGGTTTTCATAACTTATTAAATCAGGGTTTTCCATCTCATTATTAAGCGTATCTTCAAAACGGAAGTCTGAATTTTGAACTTCTTCTGGTTCTTCTGTAATCCATTCTGATATTGCAAGGGCAGATTCATAGGCACTTCGAATTCTCATAAACTCATCAGGGTTGGTTTCAGGGTTATATTGCTTTAAAAGTATAGCATATGCTTTTTTTATTAGCTTCTTATCACTTGTTTGAGTTATGCCAAGAATCGTCCAAGGACTCAATTTCAACACCTCACTTTAGTTATCAAATCCATTAGCTTATGAAGAAACTAATATTGTTTGGAATCTGACAAAGAATCAAGGAACTTTTCAAATTTTATTGCTGCTTTTTCCACTTCATAAGTTGTTCCGCTTGACATGATAGCTTCAAAATTGCTAAGCTCAAATGCAATCTTTTCTCTTTGAAAGCCCAGACTCTCCTCAAACAATCTTTCAGCCAATGAAACTAGGAATTTATTTTTTTCCTTGTCACGAGGGTGAATTTTTAGTTCGGCAAGTTCTTCTAATCTTTGTGAAATTTCCTTTTCTGTCATGCTGTTATGGCTGTTAATAATAATTTTATTTTTTTGTTCGCCAGTGTCAACTGATTTGACTTCAACTTCAAGTATTCCGTTAATATCGTATGTAAACCTTACATCTATTGCAGCTTCACCTCTTGGTTTTTTGGGAACAGCCATTTCCAGTTTACCAAGGTATAAGTTTTTATCGGCTAATCGTTGTTCACCCTGATAAATGGGAATCTCAATTCTGTCTTGGTTATCTTGGATTGTATAAAATGTATTGGTTTTGCTACAGGGCAAAACAGTGTTCCTCTCAATCATTGGAGAAAACTGATTAAAAACAAAAGTACCGTTTGAACTTTGAATTGCAGAGTCAATGCCTAATGTAAACGGACAGACATCTGTAAGCACAATTTCTTTAAAGTCATCATTACGGGCTTTCATGGCTGCACAAACTCCTGCACCAATACTTACCACTTTGTCTGGATCAATACCTGTTAATGGAAATTTCCCGAATATTTTAGTAACAAAATTTTTGATTATACGCATTTTTGAAGAACCACCAACCAAAACAATGTCTTCAAGCTGGTTTAGTTTTATTTTTGAGTCAGACAGAGCTTTTTTTATTGGGGTTCTAATATTTAAAAGCAAGTCTTGACATAAGAATTCAAATTCGTCATAGGTTATCTCTAAAGAATGTTTTGCACCACCAATAAAACAGCTCAATTGAGTCTTTTCGCTGGTATTTAATTCAATCTTACATCTTTCGGCTTCTTTTTTTAATGCTTTAAGTTCTTTTGACGTTATTGTTTTTTCAATATTAATATCTATGCCAATTGAAGACGCAAATCTATCCATTAGAACTTTATCAAAGTCATCACCACCCAGAAAATTGTCGCCAGCAATTGCATGAACCTCCATAATGCCGTCGAACATTTCTAGTATGGAAACATCGAATGTTCCGCCGCCTAGGTCAAAGACCAAGAAAGAACTTTCATCGGATCTTTTGTTAAGACCATAAGCAACTGCCGCAGCCGTAGGCTCATTAATTATCCTATCAACATGCAAGCCTGCCAGTTTTGCAGCTTCTTTTGTTTCCCGTCTTTGGCTATCGTTAAAATAGGCAGGTGTACTGACTATAGCTTCATCAATGGGTTCATTTAGATAATTTTCAGCATCTGCTTTTAGGGCTTTTAAAATGAATGATGATAATACTGTAGGGGTTATTTTTGTATGTTCAAGTTCAAGTCCAAGATCATATGTTTTTGAAGAGCCCATAAATCGTTTAAAAGACGAAACAGTTTTATCAGGATGGGTAATCAACCGTTCTTTGGCAATTGCTCCAACAGCAATTCTATTGTCTTCCAAAACAGTTATCACTGACGGAGTTAGCAATTGTCCCAAGGCATTAGGTATTAATTTACATTCGCCATCAGAATAGTAAGACACTGCACTATTAGTTGTACCAAGATCAATCCCTATAATAGCCACACAAATTCCCCTTTCGATTAAATACGTCAAGTATAATCTTATTACTCTGATTTATACTTGTCAACCAAAACTAGGGTGTTTATGAGTTTTTAGATATAGTAATTGAAAACTGTGCAATAAGGTGGTTTTTTGGTGATGATTGAGGAAGGTTTGTTAATACCCCAACCCACTTCTTTCGTATAAGAAAGAAGCAAAGAATTTTAAAAAAAATGCCACTTTGCGGCATTTAAGGGTTAGGCTTTTATATGCTTTGGAAAACATCCCACTAAAAGACTTTAAGTTTTTTGTTATTATCTTGGCTGGTTAGCTATTTTTTTGTTAGGCTGTTGATTTTTTTAAACCTTGAAGCTTTCCCAAACCCACTTTTTTCGTAAAGAAGCAAAGAATTTTAAAAAAAATGCCGCATTTGCGGCATTTCTCAGGGTAAGATTTTTATATGCTTTGAAGACTTCAACTAAAGTCTCTAAGTATTTTTAGCATCTTGGCAGAAGAAATATTTCTTCTGTTCTAAATTATGGTTCGAGAAAATCGAACAAGCCGCCAAGATACTTTGCAGCTTGTTCGACTTTTTCTAACACTTTATGCTATACTAATATAGATTTATCAGCTGTTTCTTTAAAGCTCCTTATCCTTTCGCAAACGTCCAAAATATTCTTCCATTCCTCTTCTTCATTTATTATTACTAATAAATTTAAAAAATCTATTTTTGCACTTTTAGAAAAGTTTTTTTCTATAACCTCAACATCCTGAGGTGTGTTAACTACGTCAAGTAGCATCTGCAGTGAAGTTTCAGTCAGTGCAAGAGGAATATAGGGTTCTATTGTGTCAAGTATGTCGCTAATGGTCAAGTTTGGTGAGCATTTTAGTTTTTTTAGATAATCATAGACAGCTTCGTTATTAAAGAAAACTACATTATTCAGTTTTTTATAATCATATCCTAGCAAGGTTCGCCTTACCATATATATCAATTCCTTCAATTCCTCCGAAGAAATTATTCCCTCCATTTCAAAACCTTCTTTCAGCGATTTTTAATATCTTTGTAAAACCACATATTATAATAAATGATTTTACAGCCCGATACTTTCCTATCTTTTGAATTTATCCGGCAATTTAGGGGTAGTTTCAACCATGTCCCGGTTTATTTGTTTAAGTTTTCTATTAATTAATTATATTATGTCATTTTTTAGGACTAGAATTAAATACTCAAAGGAGTAAAATTAATATTTGCTAATATTTTTAGAAAAAGATAATATTATTATATGCATATTAGATCACTAAAAACCACTAAAATTTTAACATGTTTGTCTTAATTTATATAAAGAATAAAAAAAAATTATTTCCATTTTTATATTTTTTATGCTATAATTCATAAGAATACGTTTGTCTTAGAAAATGGGCAAGCGAAATATCCTAGGGAGGTATATCATGTCATACGTTGAAAGAGTATTAGAGGATGTAAAAGCAAAGAATCCAGGTGAAGACGTTTTCCATCAAGCTGCTGCGGAAGTTCTTCACACATTAAAACCTGTTATTGAATCTAACAAGAAGTATGAAGAAGCTGGACTTCTTGAAAGAATTACTGAGCCTGAAAGAGCTATTTCTTTTAGAGTGCCTTGGGTTGATGATAACGGTAAAGTTCAAGTTAACAAAGGTTACAGAGTTCAATTTAACCAAGCGATCGGACCTTACAAAGGCGGACTTCGTTTCCATCCTTCAGTTAACCTTTCTGTAGTTAAATTCTTAGGTTTTGAGCAAATCTTCAAGAACTCACTTACAGGTCTTCCTATTGGCGGCGGTAAAGGTGGTTCTAACTTCGATCCTAAAGGTAAATCAGAAGGCGAAGTTATGCGTTTTTGCCAAAGCTTCATGACAGAACTTTGCAAATACATAGGTGCAAACATTGACGTTCCTGCTGGTGATATCGGTGTTGGCGGTAGAGAGATCGGATATCTTTACGGACAATACAAGAGAATCACTGGTCTTTATGAAGGAGTTTTAACAGGTAAAGGTATTCCTTACGGCGGTTCTTTAACAAGAACAGAAGCTACAGGATACGGCGTTGTTTATCTTGTTAACGAAACTCTTCAAAATGCTGGACAAAGTCTTGACGGCAAAGTAGTTGCTATTTCTGGTAGTGGTAACGTTGCTGTATTCGCTGCTGAAAAAGCTATCCAACTTGGCGCTAAAGTTGTTACTCTTTCTGACTCTGCTGGACATATCTATGATGAAAACGGAATCGATGTTGAGCTTGTTAAAGACCTTAAATTTAACAAGAGAGCTAGAATTTCAGATTACCTCAAAGAAAGAAAAGCTGAATACTTTGAAGGACATCAAATCTGGGGTACAAAATGTGATATCGCTCTTCCTTGTGCTACACAAAACGACCTTGGTATCGAAGATGCTAAACTTCTTGTTAAAAACGGATGTACATTCGTTGGTGAAGGTGCTAACATGCCTTGTACACAAGAAGCTATGGATTACTTACTTGAGCAAAACGGATTCTTATTCCTTCCTGCAAAAGCAGCAAACGCTGGTGGCGTAGGCGTTAGTGCTCTTGAAATGAGCCAAAACAGCATGAGACTTTCTTGGACATTTGAAGAAGTTGACCAAAAATTATTAGGTATCATGAAAAATATCTATACAGCTATTTCAGGTGCTGCTGATCAATACGGCATGAAAGGCAACCTTGTTGCTGGTGCTAACATTGCTGGTTTCCTTAAAGTTTCTGAAGCAATGCTTGCTCAAGGTATTGTTTAAGATTAAATTTTTAGAACTTCCCTTTTGGGAAGTTCTTTTTTTTGCTAAGATAGATTTGCTTTGTATAATCATGTTATCACTTCTTTCTATGTTCTTTTTTGTTTTAATATGAGGCTGTAATTGTTATTCTGCACCCTCAGAAAAACACAATATTTTTTCTATTCTTGTATAACATTCAATATAATCAAGTCTGTCATCTTCAATAATCATTTTTATTTCCTGCAAGACTTTATAACTTTCTATAGCAATTATTTTTTCAACATCAATATGTATTTTGGGAAAGGAAATATGTATCTCTTCTTTAGCTAAAACTGCTGCTAGTATAGCTTTGTATACTTCCATGCTATCACTTCTTTCTATTTAGTTTTGCAACAAAATTGTTGCATAATTACAACTTAGTGCAACAAAATAGTAGCATTATGGTTGGAGGAGATATATATGTTTTTTCAACGACTGGAGGATTTAAGAATTGATGCTGACAAAACACAGGAGGATATAGCTGAAATATTAAATTGCAAACGAGAGGTCTACAGGAGATATGAAAAAGGCATTTATGAAATTCCTGTTTGGGCTTTAATAAAGCTGGCTAAGTTTTATAATACCAGTACTGATTATATTCTTGGGTTGTCTGATGTTAGGTAGCCCTCAAATTCTATGGTTAAATATTTTTCAACAAAAAAGCCGCTAAACTTTTTAAGGCGGCTTGACTTTGGAGAATTTTAGTTTTCTTATAATAGTAATTACTTGGTTAATATAATAATTATGATCCATAAAGTGACTAATGCCAGTATAATGGTATTCCTGCTCTTGTAAGTATACAAAACATTATTAAGCTGGTAATACATATGGTTATGTAATACAAAAAGCTTTTATTTTTTAGGACATATAATTTAAAAGTTATTAATGTTAACCCTAAAAAAATCACAAGAACCATAATCAAATTCCAAGGCGGATCGTACAAATAATGTACGTCAGGCGGAAACCAGTAATTGAGTATTTCCCACCCATTGTACTCTTTAGGTGTAAATAAACTATTGGTAATAGAAAAAATTATACACCACATAATTGTGCTACAAAAACGGCATAAAACTAATTCATAGACAGATTTCTTGAAAGTTGGTGAGTGTTCATTTTCTTTTAGTTGATTTTCACGCAGAATTAGAGAAACTATATTAGCTTCCACAATAATGTAGATCAAAAAATACAAACCAACTTGATGAATACCACATATAGCAAGCACAAGCAAATATATTGAATCACAGCCTAATGTAGAAAAGAATGATTGATTATATATTTATCTCATTTTGCGTTATAAAATTTACAATTTCAGGATATTGCTTTAAAATAGACATTACCTTTTCTATATCAACTCCGTCCAATTCTCCGCCTAGTCTTTCGTCTATATAGCTAAATTGGAAATCACCAGTTATTCCTATTGCAAATTTATAGGTTCTTTCTGTAGAATTAAAACTGATTATAATATCATCATTAGGGCATTTACATCCTAAAGTATATTCCATTTCTACATTAAAACACTCTAATAGTTCAGATATCTTTTTGGGATCTCTGATTTCAAAAGTTGTCCTTTCATTTGTCTCCTTAAACAGCCCATGTCCGCATTGGATTTCAATACATGAAATGTCTTTCATTTCTAGCCTAAGATTAGTTGGTTTATAATATACAACAAATAATACAATTATTATGATTATAAATATTAATCCCAATGAAAGTAATAGTATTTTTTTGATAAAAACACCCCTTGCTACGCAAATTTATTTAATAATTTATGCTTATAAACACAGGAGAAAGTATTCTGGAGTTGTCTTATATGGGTATTGATTATGTAAATTCTTAGTATAATTCTAATATTTAATTATCATTATTAATTTGGTACATTTTATATAAAGGTGAAGTTATTGCGTCTACGCCTACAAATATAGCAACTATATGAGGAGCGAGATTTATTAGCGTTCCTAGTTGAGATTTATCATTAAATATGTCGTTAATAAATACAGAAATATTATCATTTTGTATTGGATATGCTTTTATTAAAAATATAAGAGCAAAAATTAAAAGAAACCCGTTAATACTTGATTTCAAAATAAGTGCTATCTTTTTTCCGTTTCCTCCTGCATTACTATATTTATAAATACATAAATTAAAACCTAGAGCTATTATACTAATTAAGAAAATTTGATATATAAATGAATCTTTCATGGTTGGAAGTAACATAGTTAAAAAAGTAACAAGAATCAATATAAAAACAATTAATTTTATCACATTGTCTAATCGTTTGTACCAATTCATTCATTAATCCCCTTTCAATAACACAGTATACATTACTTACCTTTTGACAAAATGAATATACTCAATTATCTTTTTAAGTTCGTCCTCGTTGCAATCTTTAAGCAAGTCTGCTATTTCGCCAGTTAGTTCATTTACAGGTGCGCAATACTCAAACATAAGCAAATCATTAGGCGAAACAGAAAGGCCATTACATAATTTTAAAACTGTCTCTATAGACGGAACAGCTTCCCCTCTTTCAATTCTGCTTATATTATTTGAATCCATTTCTGCTTTTTCTGCAAGTTTAGCTTGTGTTAGTTTTTGTTTTTCTCTAAAGTATTTTATTCTTTGACCTATTTTCATAGTATTCTCCCTTGAATCTCTTATGAGTTTAATCTTAATTGAAAATAACTACTCAATAAAAGGCTTTTAAATCTATTTTAGGCTTGACAGGTTATTTTTATTAGTATATTATTAAATAATATAGTCTTAATAGGCTAAATTGGGGGGGATGTTATGAGCACTAAGTCAATTTTAATGGATTTATTTACTGCTTCATTTAATAATTCTAAAATTTATGAATCGGAACTCTATTTAAAGATTTTAAAAAACACTGAACAACTTGAACAAAAATTAATGGATAAATTTACAGAAGAAGATTTGATAAAATATCGTGAGACAAGAATGGATTTTGAATTATTGTTTTATGAATATGGATTTATTGAAGGAATTAAGTTTTTAAATGAAATTATCCGTAGCCAACCAAATACTGACATATACTAAAACCGGTACAACCGCACTCAAGGCAATTTTACCGGTTTTAATATAATCATAAACCTTACGTATCAACACCATCCAATTTTCCCTAACCTTTCAGTCAAATTACTACTTTGGATTTATGTCTCCTCATAGCAGAAGCAATTTTTTAATATTCTCTCCGCAAATTAGTCTTAAGTCCTGCTCTGAAAGCTGTAATTTTTTTAGCCGTTTTAAAATCTTTTCAACATTGTTGTTGCCGTATGGATTGTCGCTTCCTAGAAGTAATCTATCTGTACCATATGCTTTTATGGCTTTTTTTAATATTTCAACAGAGTATAGTTGTGGTGCTGATAAGTCAAAGAAAATATTTTTGTTTTTAAGTCTGGCTCTCATTGATTTTGAGCCAATCATATGGGCAACTATAAACACAGTTTCCGGGAAGTTATTTGCAACGTATGCAAATTTCTTTACTTGTTCCCTTGATATTAAGTGTATAAACACAGGAATTTTGTTTTCATTGCTCCACTCAAATATTTGTTGGCAGGTTTCAGATGTCACATCAAATTTAGTCCAACACTGATGTAGTTTTATCATTTTAAAACCGTTATTTTGATAGAATATTTTAATTTTTTCTAGGCAGTTGTTTTCTAAGGGATTAGCCCAATAAGTGTTTAGAACTTGATCCGGCATAGCTTTTGATAGGGTGCATGTAAATTCATTTTGTTCATCAATATGTGCCGGTAATTTCTTTAACTCTGCTAGCATACAAATTATCTTGTTGAAAAAAAATGCAAGACCCTCACCTTTGAATAGGTTAGAAAACATGGGATAGTTATAATTATTATCGCTGTAAGGCTCACCGCCTGTTAAAATCACCATATCTAAATTCTGATCAGTTATATATTTTAATGCCCACTATAGACCCGTAATTACCACAGGCGTGGGCATGGCCATCAATTATCATTAGAACAGAACCTCCTAAAAAAAATTCGGTAAAATCACCATTAAGTTAAGAACTAAGGCAATTTTACCGAACTTGATTAAGCAAATTGATTAACAACAATCAAAACTCATACAACCAGTATCATCTTTTTCATTTGGGTTGTTATCTGTTGCGCTAACTTGGATATTGTTAAGTGAACAAGCGCTACCGTCTGCGTTGTATTTGCATTGTCTTACATCACAAGCAATATGTTGATGTTTCATGGTTAATCCTCCTAATGGTCTAATATTTTGGTATTACCACTGATAAGCCTAATCAGCTTACTTATATTATCCATATTTTAAAGAAAATTATACTTATGTAGTTGTATTTTCAGTGGTGGGTGTTGCTTTTTTAATTTCTTGGGGTATAAACACATTTATTACAGCGCCTGTAATAATTACAATCATGCCAAGCATTGTCCATTGTCCGGGGGCTTCGTTTGTCACTGAAAACACCCAGATGGGATTTAGAATTGGCTCTACAAGCCCCATTACAAAAGCAATCTCTATCTTTAGACGTTTGACGCCTGCGCCATAAAGGCTGTAGCCAAGGGCTGTAAACAATACACCTGAAGAAATTAGTATTCCGAAATCGAATAAAGTAGAAGGCATTGGATTAAAGTCCAAGGGAAGTATAGGCAAAGTAAACAACGCTGTCAGAAGATTAACAACTGCAATAATACCCATTGGCGAACCGGTTTTAATCCTTTGGAGCATTGAAGCATAGCCAACAAATGTTAGTCCTACAAACATACCCAAGAATATTGTAACGGGGTTTGTATAGCGCCAAGAATCCACAACCGTTAGAATTACTCCCAGCAGAATTGTGCCAAGGACAGGAACCTTTTTCCAGTTTATTTCCTTTGTCCTAGCCATAAATATGATAACAGTGTAAAAAGGAGCTGCTGCTTGCATTGAAACCGCCAGTGCAGAAGTACCCAGCTTAATTGTCAGTGTATATACCACTTGATATAAAAAAAAGCAGATACCGGCAAAGAGTACGGACTTAAATGGCGTTATTTTTCTCTTTAGTATAAAAGGTATCAGTATTACTCCTGCTGTAAGGCTTCTAATAAAAATAATCCAAATGGAGCTGGCATTGGCAACCTTTATAAACAGACCTGCAAAGCTCCAAATAAACGCCGCAAGAAATACAAACGCAATCCCTACCAGCGTTTTCCTGTCCATAATCCCCCTCCTTTTCTGGTATTATTTAACTTGAATTAGTAAAACAAAAAACTCCCCTTGAACAAGGAAGTTTATAACGTTTAGCCTATACGTAAGAAAACGGATGCAATTAAGAAATAAAATACAAGTGCAATAGAATCTACGATGGTTGTAATTAACGGACTTGCCATTAACGCCGGATCAAGCTTTAATTTTTTTGCGGCGATAGGAAGCAAACAACCTATAACCTTTGCGGCTACAACGGTCACCAAAACACTTAAGCTTACCACAAACGCAATCACAACACTTGCTCTATTTAAAAAGACTATTTTGACAAAGTTCACAATTCCAAGTGCGCTGCCGCAAAGCAAACTTACTCTAAATTCTTTCCATGCCACATATGCAAAGTCTTTTAGTGCTATTTCACCTACTGCAAGACCTCTGATGATCATTGTAGCGGACTGAGAGCCTGCGTTTCCGCCTGTGTCTGTTAAAAGAGGTATAAACGATGCCAGAATCAGAACGCTTGAAAGTATTTCATCATACATGCCTATGATTGCTTGTGTAATAGAGCTTGACAACATCAAAATCATGAGCCATGTAATACGGTTTTTTGCAAGAGTAAATACACCGCTGCTTAGGTATGGTTTCTCGGAAGGCGTCATACCGGCCATGATTTCAAAGTCTTCCGTGTTTTCTTCTTCGATTACGTCGATAATATCGTCAACGGTTATGATACCTACAAGCCTATCCTCGTTATCCACAACGGGGATTGACAAAAGGTCATACTTTTTAACGTTTTCCGCAACGATTTCCCGGTCATCAAGAGTATGCACCTTAATGATGTTATCGTTCATTATGTCCACGACTTTTTTGTCGGGCTCTGCAATAATGAGCTTTCTAAGGGCAAGAGTACCAAGAAGTCTTCTATGTGTGCTGATTACGTAGCTTGTGTAGATTGTTTCTTTGTCAGAGCCTACTCTTCGGATTCTTTCAATGGCTTCTTCAACTGTCAAATCCTCATTCAAGTCCACATATTCAAGGGTCATGATAGAGCCGGCGCTTTCAGGTGGATATTGCAAAAAAGTATTTATAAGTGTTCTTGTGTTTTCGTCTGTGTTCCTTAGAACCTTTTTAACTACCATTGCTGGCAGTTCTTCAAGAAAGTCCACCGCATCATCAATAAACAGATCATCAATGATCTGTCTGATTTCCCAATCGGAGATTGATTCTATAATATGCTGTTGTCTTTCGGCAGTCAGGTATGAAAATACGTCAACGGATACAGCTTTTGGTAGTATGCGGAAAATTACCAGAGATTTTTCAGGGTCAAGAGTGGTGAGATAGTCCGCAATGTCAACAGGGTTGCTGCCGGAGAGCAAGTCTCTAAGCTCTCCGTAAGCGCCCTTTTCCAGTAAATAGCTTATATTTTCAAAGCTCATAGAAACCTAGTTAGCAGCCTTGCTTTTCAGGTAGTTATTGATTTCTGTAATAAGCTCTTCCGTATCCATACCGTGAACCATTGCTGCTTGTTCAAGAGACTCGCCTTGTGCAGACGGACATCCGACGCAGTGCATCCCTGCATTCATTAAAATAGGAATAATACCGTTATCTATTTTTATAACTTCATTAATAATCATATCTTTAGTTACTTGCATCTTTTATCCTCCTTAATCATTAATGATAATAGTATAACCGCTTTTCTACAAAAAAGATAGCGTATATTTGCATAAAAAAATCCCAAAAAGGATTAATGAAATATATATTTTTTAAGAAGCTATTTACTATATTGTAGAACTTGTAATGAGCCATACCCAAAGGTATGGTGACTAACGATTACAAAACCATATGGTAGGTAAGCCATTATATGGTGTTATTTGTTTATGGTATTTTTAAATGTTTTTCAATATGTAGCCATTTGCGAAATGGTTGCAATGGCATATAGAAATGCGCTCTGCTCCACTCGTTCCCCTTCGCTACTCTCGTGTGGCTAGGCGCTTAATTCAATTGATAATCGTCTTACACAAACAAGTTTGCTACAGCCGATTGCTGGT
>CAZTAY010000073.1:0-14325 GCA_964611655.1 uncultured Eubacteriales bacterium | reverse complement strand
TAATTTTATTCTAAATATACTTGAAGAAAATTCAAATATAACGTACAATAAATTATATTTTTGTTCAAACTGCGGCGCTTCTCTGCAATGTGAGAATTTAATAAAAAACCATTGGGGTGATATTTTTGAAGAACATTAAGATTAAATTTAAGCTGACAGTCGGTTTTGCCATCATGCTTTTGATGTTAGTCATTGTTTCGGTGTCCGGAGGTTTAGGCATAAATTCTTTAAACAATACTATGAATAAGATGTATTTCAGTAATTTGTTGGCTATTGATCAGCTTAGTTATGCGCAATATGATTTTGCTATGCTTCGTCGTTGTTATCTATATGCAATGACAAGTCTAACCAACGGTTATGAAGGTGAAGTAAAGTCAATCGTTGATGATGCTGAGAATTATAAAGCCAAATTCAAGGAAGCCCTTGCAAAATACGAAAAATCTATAACAGATGAGACAAACGATAGACCTAGATACAATGAAGTTTTGCAATTGTTCGGTGACATTGAACCAAAATATGATCAAATTTCGCAATATCTTTTAAACGGAGATGCAGATAATGCCTATGCCTTATTTAGGTCTTGCATTGATACTGCAAGTGATATAAGCAATGTATTAGATAAAATGTCTGAATTTAATACAAGTGAAGCAGCAATTGCTTATGAACATTCTGAAGAAATTTATAACAGCAATATCTTGTTCTTAATAATAGTTGCCATTGCCGCATTTGTGATTGGAATCTTGTTAAATATCTATATATCCGGACTTATATCTAAGCCAATATCAAAAGTTGTTGAGATTGCTTCTAATGTGGCAAAAGGAAAATTAAATGTGAATATTGATACAAGAGGTAAAGATGAAACTGCTGTCCTAGCCAGAAGTTTCAGTGAAGTTGTAAATGCAATTAACGCCCTTGTTGATGATTTAAATGAAATGTCACATGCCCATAACGTGAAAGGTGAAATAGATCTCTTTCTTGAACCATCCAAGTTTGAAGGTGAATATAGAGATGTTGCCTTGGGTGTTAACAGTTTAGTAAACGGACATATTAAGACCAAGAAAGACGCTATTGGCTGTATTTCTCAAATAATAAACGGTGATTTTAAAGCGGATATACCAAAATTACCAGGTAAGAAAATTTTCATTAATGAAGCAATTGATTCCTTAAGAGAAACTATTTTGAAAATCGAATCCGAAATCAAGTATGTTATTAAAAATACTCTTGATGGTGATATTGAAAAAAGAATTGACTCTAAAAAATATCAAGGCGACTGGGAAAAGTTATTTAATGGTATGAATGAAATACTTGATGCTTTTAACACTCCTATTAAAGAATCAATGGAAGTTATGCTTGAAATGAAACAAGGTCACTTTAATGTTTTGATGCAGGGAGACTATAAAGGAGATTTTAACCAAATTAAAGAAACTCTTAATTCAACCATCTCCAGTACTGCTGAATATATAAATGACATATCTCATCTACTTGAAGGTCTAGCTGATGGTAATTTAAAACAGAGTGTTAACCGTGAATATGTTGGACAGTTCGTTAAAATTAAAGAGTCCTTTAACCTAATTTTTGATAAACTAAATGTTGTTATGGGTGATATAAATACAGCCTCAAATGAGGTTTCATCAGGTGCAAAAGTCATTTCCGACAGTAGCATGAAACTAGCCGAAGGCTCAACTGAACAAGCAAGTGCAGTAGAACAACTAAACGCTTCAATTGATACAATTAACGAAAAAACTAAAGCTAGCGCAAATAACGCAAAATCTGCAAACGAGCTTTCCAATCGCTCTAAAGAAAATGCTATTGCAGGAAATCAAGAAATGAAAAACATGTTACTGTCAATGGAAGGAATCAAGACTTCTTCTGATAACATAGCGAAAATCATAAAGACAATCGAAGATATTGCATTCCAAACTAACCTTCTAGCTTTAAACGCAGCAGTTGAAGCAGCAAGGGCAGGAGAACACGGCAAAGGATTTGCTGTAGTTGCTGAGGAAGTACGCTCACTTGCTTCACGTAGCCAAGAAGCAGCCAAAGAAACTAATGACCTTATACAGGATTCTATTTCAAAGGTTACTGACGGATCAAAAATTGCTGTGGCAACTGCTTCATCCCTTGACACGATCGTTAAGGATGTTGAAGAGGTTTCAAAGCTTATTCAAGATATCGCTGATTCAGCTCAAGATCAAGCGGAGTCCATCTCACAAATCAGCATAGGAATAAATCAAATTTCTGATGTTGTCCAGAGTAATTCTGCAACAAGTGAGGAAGCAGCATCTGCATCCCAGGAACTGGCAAGTCAGTCAGAAATGCTTAAAAACATGGTTTCAGTTTTTACTCTTAGAAGAGAATAATTCATCTAAACCTGCCCTTTTTAAGGTGTCGACATTAGCCGACACCTTTTTAAAATTTAATTTTATACTTTGGTGAGTAAATTGATTTCATTTGTCTGAACATAAGAGTTATTGTCAGAAAATATTAATGATTTTGTTACTATAGCTAATTCAATTGAAAAATCTGCTATAGCAAACTTGTTTGTGTAAGTCGATTATCAATTGAATTAAGCGCCCTTCCACACGAGTGCAGCGAAACGGAACGAGTGCGCAGAGCGAATGTTTCAATTCGATTTTAACCGAAACAGCTATACTTAGTTATATTTATGATTTAAAATATAGTTATACTGAAGGAGGTTTTAGAAAATGAATCAAACTGACAATAAAAATACACATCAAAGTTATAATGTTTTAGTTGTTGATGATGACGATGAAATCAGAAACGTCCTTGAAATTTACCTTAAAAGTGAAAACTTCAACGTACACCAAGCAAAAAACGGCACTGAAGCTTTGGATATCATACGTCAAAAAGAGATACATATTATATTGATGGATATAATGATGCCGAAGATGGATGGTATTCAAGCAACCCTAAAAATAAGAAAAGAAAAGGAAATACCCATTATCATGCTAACCGCTCGCTCTGAGGACAATGATGTGATTCTTGGGCTAAATATAGGTGCTGATGATTACATTACCAAACCCTTTAAAATGATGGAGCTTATCGCACGGGTTAAATCTAATCTAAGACGATATGTTAAATTCCATACATACAAATCCAGCAATGACTTGATTACCGTTAGAGGTTTAAGCATAAACAAAAAAACAAAGGAGGTTAAATTAGAGGGTACAGAAGTTAGACTTACTCCAATCGAATTCAAGATCCTGCAGTTACTTATGGAAAATGCAGGAGTGATTTTTTCAATGGAGCAGATATATGAAAGTGTATGGAACGAGCCGTTCTTAAATGGAGAAAATACCGTTGCCGTGCACATCAGAAGGATTAGAGAAAAAATTGAGATTAACACAAAAAATCCTATTTATCTAAAGGTGGTTTGGGGAGTTGGATACAAAATTGACAAATAACTCAGAAAACAAAAAAGAGAATCAAATTGATTTTGGAGTATTGCCCTCTTTATCAAAGAATAAAAAAAAGGCGAAATCTTGTATCTTTATTTCAATAATTGCTTTAATTCTGACTTCGTGCTGGCTTGTTTTAAAGTACACTTCAGATCAAGCAAGCAGTTTTAATAATAACGAATTGTCTACTGTTTTCATGAATTCTGGATATCAAGAAGTTCAATACCAAATAATCAGATATGCAAAAAATCTTCAAAGGTTTTATGTTTATTTTAAGGATTTCAGTGCTGAAGGTAATGATAACATTGGTAATAAAGAAGACACAACCGATGAAGAAGGTTTTGATATACAGAACCAGTTATATGCCGAAAGAGATCGAAAACTTCTTACACTAACCCAGAATTTTAATGCTGTGTCCCTTGAAATTTCAAAACTTCTTCAAAATGATCAATTTTCTCCAGGTTTAAGGGATAACCCTCTTCGAGAACAAAATAGTATATCACCTACAGGCGACACTGTATATAATGCTATTTTCCCTGATTTTTCTTTGTTAGAGCAAAGCTCTATTTCAGCAATTGAGGCTGCTAATTATTATATGAAGAACTTTACAAACCCTTTAGAGAGATTACAGCTTGATTTTAATACAACAAGGGAAAAAATAATTGAAGATTACGATAACAGAATTAATTTAATTAACAGCTATGATATGAAGGCTTTAGAAGAAGAAAAACTAGTGAATTATAGAGATGTTAAAAGATATATTGAGACTACTAAATATCTTAATTATTACATCTCCAATATAGAAACCGATGAAGTATTTACAAATATTACGTCTGCTGACCCATTGAGTGTTGTTGAATCAGCAAAAATAAAATTTAGTATAACAAACGATCCTGTATTCAAGAACGAGATGTTTAATAATGAGCTTCTGGCAGACTCGTTTTATTCAAACAATCTAAATGGTTATATAATCATTCCTGATGAAATTTTGGAGTCTCAAAATGATAATGATATTTACGGCTTTTATGAACACTATTTGAATCTACTGGAGAAAAATCAGCAACTAAGCAAATTAAGCGGTTTATATTTTATATTATCAATAATTACACCACTAATCATTATACTGGCGGTACTTCTTGAAACTAAAAACACAACCAGATTTTTGAAAAGACTACGTGATGTTTATGCTAAAATACCTGTAATCATAAAAGCTCTCTTAATAATTGCATCGATTTCTTGGCTGCCAGAAGTATCGACCCAGTTCTATTCTGATGCTTTTAATCACAACATTACAAGAAGCCAAGAAAATGTATTCTTGTTTCTATTTCTTTTTACCATTTTCACCGCTTTAGCAATCTTATGGATTATTATATCTTTGATGCATGTAATATTCTTATTTACTCATTTTTCAAAATTAAAAGATGAGCCGGAAGTAAAATTTATTATAAATTTCTTTTCTGATTTAATTTTTGTTTTTAAGCAGAATAACATAGCTTTAACAAAAATAATGGTTTTATTAATCTTCATCGCAGTAATGTCTCAAGTGATATTGTTATTTACTTTTTATAATTTAAGTTTTTATTTTTATCAAGGTTTTGTGACATTTTTTTTAATTGAAGTTATACTAGTCTGCTTATGCCTTATTTCGTTTTATGTTATAATTGCTTTATCCCGTGTTAATTTTTATACAGATGAAATAATCAATGGTACATTAGATGAAATAGACATGAAAAGAGGCTTCTTTAAATCTATTATTTTAAAACTTAATCTGTTACGTGGCGGTGTACGTAAGGTTATTGTTGAGCGGAATAAAAGTGATCGCTTAAAAAATGAGTTAATTACAAATGTATCCCATGATCTGAAAACACCTTTAACGTCAATTATTAATTATATCGAACTTTTAAAACAAGACTCTTTATCAGAATATGACAGAAAAGATTATATATCTGTATTAGAATCAAAATCTCAAAGACTTAAAGTCTTGATTGAAGATCTTTTTGAAGCTACTAAACTTTCAAGCGGACAAATACAGCTTCAAAAAGATCGACTAAACATAGTAGCCATACTTAAACAAACAATGGGCGAACTTGATGAACAAATTGAAGAAAGCGGAGTTATTTTCAAGTTTTCAACCAACTCCGAACAATGCTATTCTCATGTAGACGGGAAAAAAATATGGCGAGTTTTTGAAAATTTAATTATTAATATTACAAAATACTCTCAGTCTGGAACAAGAGCATATATTGATTTGGTTGATGAATTACACACGATCACTATTACCTTTAAAAGCACATCAAATTATGAAATGAACTTTGATTCAAGCGAACTGTTTGAGCGTTTTAAAAGAGGAGATGAATCAAGAACCACCGAGGGTAGCGGACTTGGTTTGTCAATTGCAAAAGATATTATAGAACTGCACGGAGGGACAATGGAAATAATGATTGATGGTGATTTATTCAAGGTTATTATTAAGCTAGATGTTTCTAATGAAAATGAATAGCATAGCTAATTTTAAAAAAATTCGGCTGATGCATACTTGTTTGTATAAGACGATTTTCAATTGAATTGAGCGCCTGCCACACGAGTGCATAGAAGAGTACGTGTGGCGCAGAGCGCTTGTTTAGGTATGTTTTAGGCATAAACAGCCCTAGCTAATTCAATTGAAAATCGGCTATAACATTTTTGTTTGTATAAGACAATTATCAATTGATTTATGCGCCCTAACTCACGAGTGTAAATCAGCGGAACTAGTGGCACAGAGCCCTTGTTTCGTTTTGATTAAAACCGAAACAGCAATAATAGTATATAAAACAACTTTAAAGTTTTCTCTTATATTCTGGCAGGCAACTAGAGCGTTTTTCCACTAAAGGAATTTCAAGATTTTAGGTCTTTTTTATCAATTCAAGGTCAAATGATATGTGATAAGGATACCAGATTAATGCATTGACAACAGATTATGCCGACCTGTACAATGTGGATGTATCAAATGATAGTTGTCTATGATTTTAATCGGATTAGTTGAAGATCAGATGAATAATAAAGGCGGAAAACAGCCAAAAAGATTGAGTTGCTTATTGGGAACACGCCATAAAGCAGAAATTTCGCAAATTAGTCATTTCCAAAGAAAGTGTTTTGAAGGTTACTTCCACACAAAAGTATCTCAATTTCTTTAAAAAAGTTATTGCAATCCTTAAAGAATTGTGCTATTCTTTATAAAATTTTATATTTCGTGCAATTATGCACTTAAATATCTGGGGAACTGCAAAAGTAGTTGAGAGGGGATTGTGTAATCCCGACCCATCGAACCTGTTTGGTTAACACTTGCGAAGGGAGATATTTTTTGTCTTTTGAGCTTTCGGATGAAAGCTTTTTTAATTCAAATATCCCGCTTAGTCGGGATTTTTTTATTACTGTTATATTATATAGCTGTTCAGTCAAAAACGGACCGAAACATGGGCACTGCGTAACTCCTTTAGCTTCGCTACACTCGTGTGCCAGGGCGCATAATTAAATCAGAAATTGTCTTACGCAAACAAGTTTACTATAGTCGATTTTCATTTAATTAGCTATAAAATCAAATTTAGGAGGCCACAAAATGAATCCAACTGCTACAACATCTATCCAAGTACTACCTCAAGGACTAGAACAAAAACAGAGCTATGAGGTAATTGAAAAAGTAATAGACTATATTAAAAGTACAGGTCTAAATTATATAGTCTGTCCGCTAGGTACAACTATTGAAGGGGATCTTGACAGTATTATTAGCGTAATAAAACACGCACAAGAATTATGCATTGATAATGGTGCTAAAAGCGTAATCTCGGTAATCGAAATTATTTATAACAGAGAAGGCGTTGTTTCAATTGATGAAAAAATCTCGAAATTTAGATAAACTTCTACCCACATTAACTATCATCATTTTTATAAGTATTATAACTTTGCTTATTGAGCTTAATATTATTCCAAAGCAGATTATACCGCCACCTAACATTATCTTTGAAACATTTATTGAGACATTTCCTCTGATGGGCAAAGAAATGCTATATACGTTAAAAATGTCAATAATGGGGTTGTTGTTATCTATAATGCTTGGCTGTACTCTTAGCGTATTAATGGACAATTATCAGTTAATCAGAAAAGCTTTGTTACCAATATTTGTAATATTTCAAACCATACCAATGATTGCTATTGCTCCAGTTTTTGTACTCTGGTTTGGTTATGGAGAGTTTACAAAAATTATAGTAATTATACTTGTTTGCGTATTTCCTATTACCATTAGCTTTTTACAAGGACTACAGGCAGTTGACCAAGACATGATAGATTTGTTAAGGTCTATGGGTGCAAATAATTATAGAACATTTTTATATGTGAAACTACCATCTTCACTTAGTTCCTTGTTTGCCGGCCTTAAAATATCTGGAGCTTACTGTGTCATGAGTTCAGTTATTGCTGAATGGCTAGGTGGGAATGATGGGATTGGAGTATACATGATCAGGGTCAAAAAGAACTATGCCTATGATAAGATGTTCTCTGCAATTATTTTAATAGTAGCAGCAAGTCTTGTAATAACTAAATTAATTTCATTAACAGAAAAACTACTCATAAGAAGGGAAAGAACAGAATGAAAAGAATAATATTTTTTTGTATACTTCTATCAATTATATTGACCGGATGCACAACCGAAAACACACCAAGCGAATCTAAACTAGAACAAATTGATCTGGTTCTGGACTGGGTTCCTAACACAAACCATACAGGTATATATGTAGCAAAGGAACTTGGATACTTTGAAGAAGAAGGCCTTTCAGTAAATATTATCCAGCCTGCTGAGGGAGGCGCTGAGAGTGTAGTGGGTATTGGAAATGCACCTTTTGGGGTATCTTATCAAGAAAATGTAACCATGGCTCGTGCTTCTAAAACACCAATTCCTGTTGTTGCAATTGCCGCAATAAACCAGCACAATACAACAGGTTATGGAGCTGCTGCTGATAGGAATATTAAATCTCCAAAGGACTTTGAGGGAAAAAACTTCAAAAGTTTTGGAAGCCAAATTGAACTTAAACTTTTAGAGTATGTAATGAAAAAAAATAATGCTGACTTTTCTAAAATAAATCTTATTTCAGATAACTCAACAGACTTTTTTACTGCTCTGGACAACGGCATTGACATCTCATGGATATTTGAAGGCTGGGATGTGGTTGTTGCACAAGACAAGGGTGTTGATTTAGATTTCTTCCCACTTATAGATTATGGAATTGATTTTTATACCCCCGTTATAATTTCAAGCGAGGACTATCTTAAAGATAATAAAGAAACAACGAAGAAATTTCTTAGGGCTGTTTCAAAGGGTTATAAATACTGTGTAGATAACCCTGATGAATCAGCAGAGATACTCGTTAAAAATGTTCCGGAACTGGACATTAACCTAATCAAAAAAAGCCAAAAGTATTTGTCAACTAAATATATGGAAGGAACAAGTACTTGGGGGCTTATGAGTGATGAAATATGGTCTAACTTCACAGGGTTTTTATTGGATAACGGTATCCTAGAAAAAAATATTGATATCAAGAATGCTTATACCAATGAGTTCCTGTCTGAATAAGGGTATGTAATTATGAAATTAATAGCTAAGAACTTAAAGAAAACCTTTGATAGCCTAGAAGTAATTAGTGATATTAGTTTAGAGCTTTCATCTAATGAATTTATAAGTATATTGGGCGTTAGTGGTAGTGGTAAAAGCACTTTGTTTAACATATTAAGTGGTCTTTTAAAAGCTGATCAGGGTGAGGTTTTAAAAGATGGCAAAGACATTACAGGTAAAACCGGACAAATGGGGTATATGCAACAAAAAGACTTGTTGCTTCCTTGGTTCAAGGTTTTAGATAATATATGTTTACCGTTAACGATTAAAGGTGTTCCAAAAAACACCGCTTATGAAGAAGCCAAAAAACACCTTGATCGTTTTGGATTAGATGGATATGAAAATTATTATCCAGACCAATTGTCAGGAGGTCTTAGGCAACGGGCTGCTCTTCTTAGAACGTTCTTGTTTTCAAGCGACGTAATATTACTAGACGAGCCCTTTGCCAAATTAGATGCAATAACTAAAGATTTAATACACGATTGGTTTAAACAGATTCAACAAGACTCAGGTTTTTCATGTATTTTAATAACCCATGATGTTGAGGAAGCAATCAAACTTTCTGATAGAATATATTTAATATCCGAAAAGCCTTCGGTGATAAAAAAAGAATTTGTAGTTGAGCGCACAGCTAATAAAGCATCAAATTTAGATTTAAAAGAACAGATTCTTAGGGAATTGTATGCAACTGTTTTAAACCGTAAGGAAGCTAAACATTAAATGCCGCTTTATTAGTTCAGTCTATAAAACTAAAATAAACCTCGGAGCTTCGCCCCAAACACCACTTCTTTCTTAAAAGAAAGAAGCAAAGAATTTTAATAGAAATGCCGCAAATGCGGCATTTCTAGAGAGGGCCTATTAACACTTGCACACGAAAAGTCTCCAAGTCCTTTGTGGACAGCCTAAAACGCAGCTTTAGTGTCATTCTTTATAATAAAGATAATGAAAATCTAGTATTTATGTAAAAAAGAAGCTAAAACCCTATACATCCAAGGTTTTAGTTTCTTTTTTCTTAAACGGTGTTATTAATTCTATAATTTATTGAAATTAAAGTACTAAAATGTTAATATTAGGTAGAGTTATACAAAGGAGGTCTGGATATGTATACGCAATTGCAGAAAAAAGATGATATTAAGAGTTCTGCCATTCAAAAGAAACCGATAGACAACA
The DNA here is from genome assembly GCA_964611655.1 of uncultured Eubacteriales bacterium. Taxonomy (GTDB): domain Bacteria; phylum Bacillota; class Clostridia; order Lachnospirales; family CAZTAY01; genus CAZTAY01. Next base: position 4,095 of record CAZTAY010000073.1, on the reverse strand, counting down.
AGCAGGCACAAAAATCTCCTTCACAAATGAATCAACTTCAAATCAGTGCGTTTTATCACGGTAAACCCAGTGAATATAGTTCGTTTTTTAATAGGCCTTTACAAAGTCCAGATAATCAATTCGTTGAAAATGATGGCATTGAAGGCAAAACAGTTCAATTAAAATCTAGTGTAGAAAACAAACCACAAGAAAATCATTTTAATCCCAACAATACTGGCATACCTACTCCACTAAAAAATCAATTTGAAGCTGTTTCAGGCTTTTCTTTTGATGATGTTAGAGTGCATTATAATTCCGATAAACCAGCACATTTACAAGCACTTGCCTATACACAGGGCAATCAGGTTTATTTGGGGCGTGGGCAGGAAAAGCATTTAAAGCATGAGCTTGGGCATGTGGTGCAGCAGAAACAGGGGATAGTGAAACCCACCCAAATTTTTGGCAAACAACTAATCAACTCCGATCGTAGGTTAGAGTCAGAAGCAGACTCTATGCTAGAAAGGCAACATTCTTATATGTACCAAGGTAATCTTATGTTTGGTAGTCCAGTAATACAGATGGCTCGAGGAATTGAAATTGGAAGCTTGGTACTTGTTCGTTCTAATCATATGGGCAGAGTTACAGGTATTGACGGAACAAGAATTAGAGTTTCCAATGACAGAAGTGAAGAAATTTTAGATATTAACGACGTAGTTCCTTTTCACTCTAGCCAACAAGTAAGAGATGAAACAAAAGAATCAATTTTAAGGTATGGAGTCCTTTCTCCTAAAAGAAGAAAATCGTTAGGCTTAGAAACTAGCGTGACAACTAGCGATTCTAGGGATTCTGAATACTTTGAACGTGATGATATAAGTGCCAATACTTTTACTTTAGTTTCCAGTTTGGATACTAATTCGATAATCGGTGATTTATTGTACAGTAAGCATAATGGTGCAATTCCTGTAGGCTTGGAAGATTCGAGTATGCCTTCGTTCAATGAATTACAAAATTTTAATAACATTGACGTAAGTGAGTCTGAAATAAAAAAACATATCGGTGAGGATTATGAACAAATTAAATCTTATAGTTTTATTCTTGAAATAGCTATATTTGAAATAAAGCTAAAAAAATTTTTACCAACAATACAAGAAATTTTTAATAAAAGACTTCAAAATACAATGATGGTAATTTCTTTTCCCCAACACATTGCTACTCACTCCGTATATGAAGAGAAGATTAAGAGCATAGAACCAGGAGATTTTATCTTTATCTTACACCCAAGCTCTCTAGCAATATCTGGAGATCCTGATATGATCCATTCAGTTAATATTATTGAAAAAGAAATAAGTCTGTCAACTCAATACTTTTTTAAAAATGCACCGATAGGTGTCTTTAATATAACTCTTAATATTCCTGATTACGAATCAAAGTTGAAAAATTTATTGCTAGAATTTCCAAAAACTACTTTTCATTCAGTTATTGTCAGACTGTAGATTATCACAAACTAAAGACTTGTTGCGCATTTTAGCTTTTTTCTTTTTATATACTTCATTTCATAATCCCTGTTTATATAAATCTTTATCTAACAAGGAATTAAAGGGTTTTGGGAAACTTGTTATAACCAAGTTTCCCAAGTTCTTTTATAATACTTATATCTCTTCAATACTAATTATTCTAAAAATACCATCATCGAATTTTTTTAAATTCAGAATAAGGTTTGCTGTGCCTTCGTCCCCTGCTCCTGAACTTAGATTAAAAACAACTTCATATCGTAAATCTTCTATTTTGTTTACAGTAAAATCACTAATCCAAGGGCTTGATACTCCTGTGACCCAGTTATACCCTTCAAACTTCTCTTTTGTACTTTCTTTAAGTTCATCGGAAAATAAAACATATTGTCCAATCCCGTTCCTATCTTTTGTAGACTGTCCATAAGCCAACGCACATTGTTCTGAAATTTTAGGTGGGGTAAACTGTTGCATTTTATTATTTATAGCAGCATTAGGGTTTTCGAGGCACTTTGAAAGCATTGCAGCAAAGGTTTTTTCGCTTATTCTATCATTGTTTTTAATGTTATTTTGAGTAATACCCATATCACCGGCAATTTTAAAGTATGCCTCATTATTATTTGGTTTGTAATTATTAAACGCAGAAACCAACAAAATAATCGCTTCTTTATAAGTAATCGCATTATTAGGTTTTAAAGTTCCATCACTATACCCATTAATCATACCCATAGATTTTGCTAGACCTGAAAATATAGAAAGCCTTACTTCACTTGATGATACATCAGAAAAGTCAGATTCCTTTACAGAACTATAAATTTCGCATAATATTGGATATCCTCCGTTTATCAAGCTTTCATCAGGCACAAAATGAAAATTGCCTTGAGAATGAACACAATAATACCTTTCAAAATCAAAATCATAACTTCCGCCGCCATTAGTATAAATTGCAGTTACAACCTTTTCTATTGCAATTGCTCTTGTGATATAATTTCCATTGTTTTGAGCAAATATTAATGTGTTGGAGTTTAAACATATTGATATTAGTGAAACTATAAATAAAACTTTTTTCATATTGCATCTCCTAGGCGGATTTAATCTTGTTTTCCAGCTCAATTTTGACTCTTTCAAGTTCTTTCGGAATATCTATGCCTTGGGGACAACGTTCTATGCATACACCACAGTCAATACACAGCGAAGCCCTATGCCCCCTTGTTTGGATATCATATTTAAGTACACTTTCTTTCTCAGTGTAAATTACTTTTTCATTATAACAGGATAAACAAGTTGGTATATCCACCTTCTCTGGACAGGGGATACAATAATTACATGCAGTACATGGTATTTCTATCTTTTCTTCCATTACTTTTCGTACCTTTGAAAACAATTCAAGTTCTTCATCACTTAAAGAACCAGTTTTTGAAACTGACGCAATCCTTATATTTTCTTTCACAACTTCCAATGAATCCATTCCAGAGAATAATAACATTGGTTCTTTATGATTCCAAATCCATCTAAAACTCCACTCTGCCGGTGTTCTTTTAATCCTTGCCTCATTCCATATATCAAAAACCTCCGCAGGAAGCGAATCAACAAGCTTACCTCCCCTTAAAGGACCCATTATCATAACGGGTATTCCTTTACTGCTTGCATACTCAAGTCCACTTCTGCCGGCTTGCTTGTATTCGTCTAAAAAATTATATTGAATCATACAGAAGTCCCAGTTAAAGATGTCAATTAATTTTTCAAAGTTATGTTTGCCACCATGATAAGAAAAACCAATGTTCAAAATTTGTTTACTTTCTTTTTTCTTTTTAATCCATTCTAAAATACCTATATCAATTAGCCTGCTCCAAACGTCCACTCCTGTTAACATGTGCATGAAGTAATAATCTATGTAAGAAGTTTTAAGTCTGCTCAGTTGCTCTTCAAAAATATTTTCAATATCCTCATATTTCTTAATTTTTAATAAAGGTAATTTTGTTGAAATCTTTACTTTTTCCCTTTTGCCATTTGATAAAACTCTTCCTAACTTCTCTTCACTGTTCTTATATACATGTGCTGTGTCAAAGAAGTTTACTCCATTTTCAATTGCATATGAAACCATTTGTTCAATTTCATTTTCATCATCCGGAAAGCGCATACATCCAAATCCTAATTGAGAAATCATATCACCATTTTTTATATTTTTTCTGTAAAGCATACTACTCCTCCCTTCTTTTCCTTTAGTTGTTTAACTTAAGAATAAAAATTAAGTTAAACAACTCTGGTTGCATAGGCAACCAGTTACGCCATTTTTATTGCATAGAATCTAAATGGTGTAAGGTGTTAACTCAACTTAATAATTTTCATTTAATTTGCTTTAGAGAATTATTAAGCTAGTTCACTGTAGATGCACATAGAAAATTCTGTCAATTGATTATTAATTTTTAATTCTTTTAATACTTATATCTCTATTCTATTCCAGCTTTTGTTTATTGTAAATACACTAATTACAGCATATAGCAAAATTTCTGCACTTTTATTATAAAAATTCAATAAAAAGTATTATTTTATAAAAATAAACTATTTTAAACTTCTACCAAATAGCTAAAAAATATGCTAATATATA